>RGTE01000111.1 GCA_010025475.1 Verrucomicrobiota bacterium | reverse complement strand
AACCCCCCGCTCCTCCGCCACCCGCTTCGCCAGCATCCGCGCCGCCAAACGCCGGGGCTGAAGGATTACCGCCTGGCCGGAGCCCCCCAGACAGCCACCCTCGAGCAACATCTGGGGAATCTGGGTCGATTTCCCCGATCCTGTGGGCGCCTCAATCACAATTCGCCGTTTTCCCGCCCGGATCGCCGCCAACAGCGGTTCCCGGATTTCCTGGATCGGCAAATTCGCAACCATGCAACGATCCTACCCTTCCATTTCGTAAAGGTAATCGTAAACGTAAACGACAATCCCTGTTTGCTATTCCCTAACTTTTATCTTCTAAAAAAGCTTCGCCATTTTTTGCAGTCCGACTGACAATCCCCCTGTGTCCTCCCCCAAACGAGACGGCTGGGGCTCTTCCCTCGGCGTCATCTTCGCCGTCACCGGCAGTGCCGTGGGACTGGGTAACTTCCTCCGCTTTCCCGGTCTCGCCGCCAAATACGACGGCGGCGCCTTCCTCATCCCCTACTTTCTTGCCCTGCTTTTTCTCGGTCTGCCGATCGCGTGGTCGGAATGGGCCATGGGTCGCTATGGCGGTCAGCGCGGCTTCAACTCCTGTCCGGGAATCTTTCGCTCCATCTGGAACAGCCGTCTGGCCCCTTACTTCGGCGTCTTGGGGTTGATCGTCCCCGTGGTGATTTACATGTACTACCTCTGGATCGAATCCTGGTGCCTCGGCTACGCCTGGAAATATCTCGTGGGGGGCCTGAATCTCGGATCAGAAAAGAGCGCCTACACGGATCACTTCACCGCCTACGTCGGACTCGGTGCCGATGGAGCCTTTTTTCACCAAGGCATGGCTCTCCCGGTTTTCGCCCTTCTGTCCTGCGTCGCTCTGAATTTTTTCATCATTTACCGCGGCCTCAGCGGGGGCATCGAAAAGGTCTGCCTTTGGGGCATGCCCCTGCTCGTCGTCTGCGCCCTCTTCGTGCTGATCCGGGTCCTCACCCTGGGCACGCCCGACCCTGCCCATCCGGATCGCAACGTCCTCGCCGGCTTGGCCTACATGTGGGACATCCGCGGTGGCTTTCCCGGTCTGCTCAAATCCCTCTCCAACGCTGAAATGTGGATGGCGGCCGCTGGCCAGATCTTCTTCAGTCTTTCCGTTGGCTTCGGGGTCGTCATCAACTATGCCAGCTACCTGAAAAAGCGGGATGACATCGCCCTCGGCTCCACCACCGCCGTGGCCGGCAACGAGTTTTGCGAGGTCACCCTCGGCGGCCTCACCACCGTTCCCGCTGCTTTCATCTTCCTCGGTGCTGCCGGGGCGGTCGGCGGGACTTTTGGCCTCGGCTTTCAGACTCTTCCCATGGTGTTCGACCGTATGCCCGCGGGCCAACTCTTCGGCTTTCTCTGGTTTTTCCTTCTTTTCATCGCCGCGATCACCAGTTCCCTTTCCATGCTTCAACCAGCCATTGCCTTTTTCGAGGAGGGGCTTGGGCTGGATCGTCGCGGCTCCGTCAGCCTGCTGGGCTTTATCACCCTGATGGGAACCGGCATCGTCGTCTGGTTCACCAAGGACCTCGCCGCGCTCGATGCCATGGATTTCTGGGTCGGTAGCTTCTGCATCTTCGTTCTCGCGACCATCCAAACCCTTCTCTACGGCTGGGTGCTGGGGCCCCAACGCGGTCGGGAAGAGCTGGAAAGGGGCGGTCTCCTTCCCATTCCGCGGATCTTTGATTTTATGATCCGCTACATCTCCCCCGTCTTTCTTCTGACCGTCTTTGTTCTCTGGCTCCACCAGTCTTGGGCGTCCAACTGGCAGGCCATCCAAACCTCCCACGCTGTCCGGATCGCCCTCCTCTTTGTCGCGTCGGTCACGGTCCTTTTCCTGCTGCTCATCGCCCGGGCGGTGCGCACCTGGAACGCCCGAGAAAGGAAAGCCCCGTGAGCCTTTACGGCTGGACCATCCTCCTTCTATCGGTGGGGTTCACCACCGGTTCCCTCGTGTGGTGCCTGGCCCGTGTCCTCAAAAACCATGCCCAAAAGGGGCGCCTTCACGGCACCTCCGACCTCGACCCCCGCGATACCGACCCTTAGGCCGAGGGCCAAAACAACAATCGCCCGCAGTTCTCGCAAGCCGCCCCGGCTTTCCCGCCCTTCGCCGCCAGGACCGATCCCTGCGTCAACTTCATGTGACAGCCTCCGCAATTCGTCCCGTGAACCACTGGGACGATCGCTGCATCCTTCTTGTTGGCCAAAATTCTGCGGTATTTCGCCAGCAACCCCTCCTCCAATCCCGCCGCCAGCGCCTCGATCTCCTTGGAGAGTTCCGCCAGGCGTCCTTCCAGCTCCCCCTTCTTCTTGGCCAACTCCCCCTCCTTCACCGTCACCTCCGCCTCTTTCCCTTTGGCCGCCTCCGCTTCGGCCGCCGCCGCTTTTTTTGCCTTCTCCCCCGCATCCATGAGTTCCAACTCCCGGTCCTCGATCTGCTGGATCTCCTGCTCTTCCCGGGAGATTTCCGTTCCCAGCGCCTGAAATTCCTCGTTCTTGCGGGTCTCAAACTGCTGGATCTTGTAACGGGCCACCTTCGCACGATGAGACTCCGCCTCCAGCTCCAGCTTCTTGCGCTCCACCTCCGTCTGCTGGGCTTCCTGCTTTTTCCGCTCCGCGACCGCCCGGATCTCGGTTTTTTTGGTCTCCAAAGCTTTCATCTCCGTGGGCCATGCCGCCAGCTCCCTCTCCAGCCTCATCTTCTTCTGCTCCCGCTCCTGGAGGACGAGGAGTTTCTCCATCTCCGGGGCCGGCCCGCTCATTTCTTAGCTCCGCTCATCTTCTCAACATACTTGGCCAGGAGATCGCACTCCAGATTGAGTTCATCCCCTTCTTTTCGGTCGCGCAGCGTGGTCACTTCATAGGTGTGCGGAATGATCCAGACATTCAACCTTCTGCCCTCCACCTTGCCAATGGTCAGGCTGATCCCATCCAAAGCCACACATCCCTTGGGCACCAGATACCGCTCCATGCCCGCCGGCACCTCCGCCTCCAGTTCCCAGTCCTGCCCCGCTCGGCTCCATTTCGTCACTTTGGCCGTGGCTTCGATGTGACCCGTCACAAAGTGTCCTCCCACCTTGCCATCCGCCCGCAAGGAACTCTCCAAATTGACTCGGGAACCAGTCTGGGAGGTCTTAAGGTTGGTTTTAGCTCTTGTCTCGTCCAGAAGATCAAAGGTTAACCCTTCCCCCTTCACCCCGGTGACCGTTAAACAGCAGCCGTTCACCCTTGGCCCCTTGGGCAACCTGGCTGGCCTCCACTTCCAGGCTCCAGCCCTTCCCTCTTGGCGTCACCGCCTTCACCACTCCTGCCTCTTCCACAATCCCTGAAAACATTACTTTTCTTCCCTTGCTTGGCCTGCAAAGGCAAGCCCTCTCGCTTTGGAAATTGTTAAAGCTTGCCGGCCTCCCCTGGCTTCCCCGACTCACCCCAGCCAGGGTTTTTTTGTAGCCCCTCCCTCATAAGCTCACTGGCTTCCTGCGGCTTACCCTGTTTTCGCAGAATTTCGGCGGCGGCTTCCCAGGCTTCCTCTCGGCTGGGATCCTTTCGAATCGAATTCCGAAAATCATCCAGAGCTTTTTCAGGCTGATTCGAGCGATAAAAGAATTTACCCCGCTCAAGATCCACCCTTCCATCCTGGGGAGCTAGCCGGGAGGCCTGGTCGTAAGCCTCTACGGCCTCCGCATTACGGTCTTGTTTGGCACGCACCGCGCCCAAACCGACATAAGCCTCCGGAAGGTTGGGATGGATCCGGATGATCTGCTGGTAGATTTCGCCAGACGCTTCGAACTCGCCCTTCTTGAAGAGCGCACGGGCCTTGGCCAAAAGATCCCGTAGTTCCTCTTCCGGGTCGCGGGGGGGG
>RGTE01000012.1 GCA_010025475.1 Verrucomicrobiota bacterium | reverse complement strand
TATTTTCGAGGAAGAGACACTATGATTCAATTTCGCCCCCTGACATTGGCTTTGGTCTACATCTTCGCCGGTCAGCGGGCAGGCCTTGAGGTCTATGGCCTGAACACCCCGGGCCATTATCTTGCCGGAATCGGGGGGGTGGTTTTTGACCCTTTTCACGGCGGCGTGGTTCTTTCGGCGGATGATCTGGCGGCCAAATTTGGAACGGAGCGATCCTGCTGGGCCAACCCGATGTTCATGCGGGCCACCCCGCGGGATACGGCGGAACGCATGCTGGTCAATCTGCTGAACAGCTACAGCCGCCGGGGGGACGAATCGCGTCATGCCCGGACGGTTGCCTATCTGCAGATGATTGAGGAAAGTTTGGGCTAGACGGCTTGTCTGCGGGCGGGAAGCGGGCAAAGTTTTTGGATGAAACAAATCCTTTGTGGCCTTTTGGCTGTATCGTTGTTTTCCGCACACCCCTTGATGGCAGAAGAAGCCAAAGATTCCGTGCCCGTGGTGACGCCGCAGGACGCGGCCCAATATGATGGAAAGGTTGTGACCGTTCGCGGAGTGGTCGATGCGCAACGCGACTCCCAAAAAGGGATCACCTACCTGAATTTTGGCGGCAAATTTCCGAACCAGGTATTTACCTGCCTACTGAAGCCCAAGAATTTCGGCGGAGCGCCCGGTGCCTATGCCGGAAAGACCGTGGAGGTGACCGGCCTGATTCAGATGCATGAGGGAAAACCCTCCATGGATCTCGCAGGCGCCGACAAGATTAAGGTGGTGGAAGAGGCTGCCGCTGGTGAAAAGTCCGAAAAGTAGAAAGACCCGGGGGTTCTGGGGTAAAGAATTCCGGTTGCCTTGCGGGGTGAGGATTCCGTATGTTGGCAAGAATGCCGACTGATACGGAAAACGAAACATCATCATCCTCCACGGAAGAGTCGGCCCAAGATCCCCAAGTCCACGAAAAGTTGAAACCGCTGGTTCCCGGCGCGGTCTGTCGTCACCGCAGTTGGGGAGTGGGGCAGATTGTTTCGAGGGATGATGCCCTCGGATCCCTCCTGATCGATTTTCGCTCAAAGAAGGGCCACGCGATGGAATTCGAATACGCGTCCCAGACCCTGCGGATCCTGACCGACGAGCATTTTGAGGCCCGGATTCTCAAGGATCCCTCTTCCGTCAAGGATCAGGCTGGCAAGGACCCGGGCGAGCTGATGAGGCAGGCGGTCCAGCAATTGGGCCGGGAAGCCACCACCGCACGGTTGGAGGAGGCCTTTGTTCCACACCTGTTCGGGGCTCCTGATTGGAAAAAGTTCTGGGACGCGGCCAAGCGTGCCATGCGCAAGGATCCGCGGTTTGTGATTCCATCCAAACGGACCGATCCCATCCATTATTTGGAGAAAGTCCCGGAAGTCCAAGCAGGCGGCATCGAGGAACTCAAGGAAGCCGTCGGGGTGAAGCGCGTCATTGAGGCGCTGGAAAAACTTCAAAAAACCCAGAATTCCGCCGTTCTTAAAGGACAATCCGAGGAAATTTTCAAGCTGGTCGATGCCTCCGGCCAAAAGATTCCCAAAAGCCAGGTGGGGCAACTCGCAGAACTGGCCTTGGCTCGGTCCGAATTTGCCGGGTCCATCGGTCTTCCGGCCGAACCCGGGACAATTTTGCGAGGGTTACTGCCGGCTGAACCGAATCGTTTGGCCGCGTTGGTGGAAGCCTTGCCGGCCGGAAAACAACCCCGCTTTGTCGAGTTGATGGCCGATCTGCTCGGGGAGCGTTGGCCGGAACTTTTTAACGCGCTTCTACCCCGCGCTTCCGGGCGTCTGATGGACGCCATCACCGCCAAGTTTAAAAAGGCCGGGCGCGGAGCCGAACTGGAAGGAGCCTTGGATCGTCTTCTCCGGGAACGGCAGGTTCATCCCGATACCGTGGTTTGGTTGTGCCGGAACCGCACCGGCGAGTTTCAGAAAATCGGCGGCCCGTTCCTTTTCCTCACCGCTCTGGCGGTCCTGGAAAAGGAGCAGTTGGCTGACCGTTGGCGGGCTTCCCGCCTGCATGACCTGATCCTGGAAGACAAGGAGCTGATCCGTGACCTGTTGGCAGCCTCCGCTCCCGAGGAGATGAGGGATATCACCCGGGCGGCTCTTTCCTCCACAGCCTTTGAGGAGTTGGACAAGCGGTCCCTGATGGGAGCCCTGGTCAAGCTCCATCCGCATATCGGCTCCATGGTGGCGGGGGAGAACAAGGCCACGACCACCGAATCCTTGGTGGTGAGTTGGGACAGCCTGGAAAAAAGAAAGAAAGAGCTGGAGGAGATCGTCAACAAGAAGATCCCGGCCAACAGCAAGGATATCGGTGTGGCCCGGTCTTACGGCGACCTGCGGGAGAATCATGAGTTCAAGGCCGCCAAGGAGATGCAGGCGGTGCTGATGCGGCGCAAGGCGGAGCTGGAGTCGATGATCGTCTCCGCCCAAGGGACCGATTTCAGCGGGGTGAAGGGTGATGTGGCTGACATTGGCACCGTGGTGGAGTATCAGGACGAGGGGGGTTCTTCGAAAAGGGTGACCATCCTCGGGGCATGGGACAGCGATCCGGAAAACGGGGTGATTTCCTATCAAACGGCGGTGGGTCAGGCGTTGCTCAAGAAAAAACCGGGTGAAACCGCAGATTTGCCGACAGAAGGGGGCGGAAAAAGCAAGGTGCGCATCGTTTCCGTCCGCCCTTACCGCACCTAGCCGGTTCGACCGGCTTCCGGAATTATGAAGACAAAAATCCAGGGCATTACCGCGCGTGAAGTGATCGATTCCCGGGGCAACCCGACCTTGGAGGCGGATGTTTTGCTGGAGGGGGGCGCCTTTGGATCGGCGATGGTCCCGAGTGGAGCCAGCACCGGCATTCATGAGGCCTGGGAATTGCGGGACGGCGACCTGAAGCGATTCGGCGGTAAAGGCGTTCTCAAGGCGGTGGCGAATGTGAAGGACAAAATCGGTCCGGCCTTAAAGGGAAAAGACGCGGGGGACATCCGGACGATCGACAAAGTGATGCGGGAGCTCGACGGCACGCCCAACAAAAAAAACCTCGGTGCGAACGCCATCCTCGGCGTCTCCCTGGCGGCGGCGCGAGCAGCGGCCTCCGCCCATGGGCAACCCCTTTACCGGTGGCTCGGGGGTGAAAAGGCCCAGGTGCTGCCCGTTCCCATGGCCAACATCCTGAATGGGGGTGCCCATTCCGACGCCCCGATCGATTTTCAGGAGTTCATGGTGATTCCGCGAGGGTTGCCCACCTTCCGGGAGGCGATCCGGTGCGGCGCGGAAATCTTCGCTGCGCTGAAAAAGATTCTTCACGACAAGAAGCTGGGGACCGCCGTGGGAGACGAGGGCGGCTTTGCCCCCCGACTGGAATCGACCGAAGCGGCACTGGAAGTGATGGCCCAGGCCACGGAAAAGGCCGGCTACAGTCTCGGCAAGCAGGTCTTTTTTGCGTTGGACGTGGCCAGCAGTGAATTTTTTGATGGGAAGACCAAGGAGTACGTCTTTAAGAAGTCCGACCAGCGGCGGTTGAAAGCCGCGGAATTGGTGGATTTTTATGCCCAGCTTCAGAAAAAGTATCCGATCGTCTCCATTGAGGATGGAACCGCGGAGGAAGATTGGGATGGATGGAAAATCCTCACCCAAAAACTGGGAGCCAAGACACAGCTCGTGGGGGACGACCTTTTTGTGACCAACGTGGAGTTCCTTAAAAAGGGGATTGCCGAAAAGGTGGCAAACTCGATCCTCGTAAAAGTGAACCAGATTGGCAGCCTGAGCGAGACGCTGGATGCTATCGAACTGGCCCGTTCCTCGAAATACACGGCGGTGATCAGTCACCGCAGCGGCGAAACGGAGGATTCCACCATCGCGGACCTCGCGGTGGCCACCCATGCCGGCCAGATCAAGACTGGCTCGTTCTCCCGATCCGACCGGCTGGCCAAATACAACCGGCTTCTCCGGATCGAGGAAGAGCTGGGTTCCAAGGCCGTCTATGGCGGACAACTCGCGGTTGTTTGATCCCCGGGGATTCGGGGCGCCGGCTGCCAAAGGCCACTTTTGGCGCGTCATTCAGCCGTGGGTTTACGCCTTGGTTGGGTTGTTGGCCGTCGCTGTGGTGCTCGCCCTTTTTTACCCGGCCTGGAAACGGGGTCAAAGACTCAAGGAGCAGACCGAGTACCTGCAAAACCAGATCACCAAAAAGAAACAGGAGTTGGCGGACCTCCAGGAGGAGTCCGGGCGGTTGAAGGATGACCCCTTCACGGTGGAAAGGATGTCCCGGGACACCCTGAATGTGGCCCGGCCGGGAGAGGTAATATTCAAGTTTCAACCCTACGCCACCAACTCCAACGCCCCGGGCGAGGCTAGGCGGGTGGTGGGCTCGCAGGAGGCCAGCCAAAAGCCATGAATGACGTGATCCGAGTGGCGGTGACGGGGGCGGCGGGACAAATCGGTTATGCGATCGTCTTCCGGATTGCCTCGGGAGGACTCTTTGGACCTCACCAGAAGGTTCGGTTGCAGTTATTGGAAGTGCCCGCGGCGGAGACCGCTTTGCAGGGGGTGGTGATGGAGATCCGGGATGCCGCCAATCCCCTGCTGGAAGATATCGTGGCCACCTCGGACCCAAGGAAGGCATTTGATGGTGCTGACTGGACCTTCTGTATCGGCAGTATTCCCCGGAAACAGGGGATGGAGCGGGCGGAACTTCTCGGGCTGAATGGAAAAATATTCGTGGAGCAGGGCAGGGTGATTTCGGAAGTCGCCTCCAAAAACGCGCGGGTTCTGGTGGTCGGAAACCCCTGCAACACCAACGCGTGGATCGCCAAGCAGTCGGGTACGGGCCTTCCCTCCGATCGTTGGTTCGCGATGACTCGTCTGGATGAAAACCGGGCCAAGGCGCGCCTGGCCGAAAAGGCTGGGGTGGCGGTGGGGCAAGTGGACCGTCTGGCGGTGTGGGGAAATCACTCTCCCACCATGTATCCGGACTTCACCCATGCCCGGATTGCCGGGAGGCCCGCCACCGAGGCCATCCGGGATCGGGCCTGGCTAGAGGGTGACTTCCTGAAGTCCGTGCAGCAGCGGGGAGCGGAGGTATTGAAGGCGAGAGGCCTGTCCAGTGCGGCCAGCGCCGCCCATGCGGCCTTGGATACCGTTCGCACTCTCCATGAGGGAACCAAGGACGGGGACTGGACCAGTGTGGCGGTGAGTTCGGATGGAAGTTACGGTGTGCCCAAAGGTCTGATGTGCTCCTTTCCGATCAAGGCGTGCGGGGGCGGAAAGTGGGAAATTGTGCAGGGATTGCAACTGGACGATTTCGGGAGGAAGAAATTGGCGGCGACGGTGGCGGAGTTGGAAGAAGAGAGGGCTGCGGCGGCAAAAGCGGTGGGCTTGAAGGTTTAATTCCGGATCAAATTTAATCTCGGATAGGGAAGGGAAGTTCGGCTTCTCGTCCGATTGTTTTCCGAGCTCTGGAAATCCATGACCGGCAACCTGTCAAGTTGGTCGCCCCTTCCGGAATTTCTGTGATAGGATACCCCCGGTTTTTGCAGATATCAGGGCAACCGAGGAGGGAGAGGGGGCTCCTGGACACGGCCGGCTTGGAGCGGTTCGTGCCCGGCGGGGTGACGGAAGGGGACTGGTCTTTCGCCGGATGGCCCACAGGGGCTCAGGCCCTGGCCGCAGTCCTTCTTGCTCGAAGGAGCCAAGTCTCGGGATGGTTGGTGGTTTGTGAAAATGTTCGGCAACAGGAGGATATTGCCGCAGAGATTGAGGCTTGGGGAGAGCGTTGCCTCGTCATTCCGGAAGCATTCCGAGGATCGGAAAAAGTCCATCCCGATCCTGATTTGGAGGCGGAGTGGATCGGATCCTTGGCGGCCTTGCTGGGCCCCGATCGTCCCAGGATCGTGCTGGTCACGGAGTCGGTGCTGACGGAGGAACTTCCCAAGAAGGAGTGGATCCAAAGTTGTTTGCGGCGGTTTGCCGTGGGGGATCGGTTGGATCCGCTAAAAATGGTGGAAGATTTGGTCAAAGCCGGGTACCGCACGGTTGGTACCGTCAGTGAGCGGGGCGAAATTGCCCGACGCGGGGGTATCGTGGACATCTTTTCCCGACAAGCCGGTGTCCCGGTGCGGTTGGAATGGAGCGGAGACCGTTTGGAATCGGTCCGGGAGATTGACCTTCATGAACAAACCGGAGTGGCCGAAATCCGGGAAACCACCCTTTTTCTGGGAACAACGGAAGGGGTTCAAAAGGAAGCCCGACTTTCCGATTACTTGGGAAAAGGCTGGAGCCGACTTTCGGCCTTGGACCGGGAGGAAGAACCCAAACTGGAATCCCATCCGGTTCGGCACGGATTTATAGGGGAGCCGATTCGGGATGCGGGTTTGGCGGAGGCCCGGCGGCGTCGAGTGGGGGCGGAAATCCGCTCCTGGTTGTCGCGTGGTTGGTCGGTGACCGTAACCGGGATCAACGAAGGTGAGGTCGACCGGCTGGAGGTCTGGCTGCAGGAGTGCGATCTGGACTCAAAAGAAATCGGCCTATTGGGCTTCAGGGTCTCACGTCTCGGCCAGGGGTTTGCCTGGCCGGAGGGACAATGGGTCGTGGTGACCGGAGCCGAACTGGTGGGCCGCACGGAGGCGCGGAGGCTGCCACGAAAAAGCATCTCCCATCTGGCGGCGGACCGGTGGCGTCGCCCCGTCTTTGATCCCGGCGAAATCAAGTTGGGGGACTACGTCGTCCACCTTCAACACGGGATCGCCATATATGAGGGATTGGGGGAAAAGCCCGGCGGGAAGGGGCAATGTCTGCTGCTCAAGTATTCCGACGGGGCACGCCTTTACGTGCCCGTGGAGGA
Source organism: Verrucomicrobiota bacterium (assembly GCA_010025475.1). Lineage (GTDB taxonomy): Bacteria > Verrucomicrobiota > Verrucomicrobiia > Methylacidiphilales > Verrucolacustridaceae > Verrucolacustris. The sequence goes on along the minus strand of RGTE01000012.1, from coordinate 11,616 downwards.
ATCTTATCTGGTTTCCCGCTACGTCGGCGTGGGGCGGAGGAGGCCGATGCTGGATACCCTTGGGGGTGGTCGCTGGGAAAGGGCCAAGGCCAAGGCGGAAAAGGCGGTGGAGGATTTCGCGGCCACCCTTTTGCGGACGGCCGCCGAGCGGGAGGCTTTGCCGGGTTTTGCTTTTCCTCAGGATCACGAATGGCAGGGAAAATTCGAAGCAGAGTTTCCTTATCCACCAACCGTGGACCAGGTGAAGGCAATCGCGGAAACCAAGGCGGATATGGAACGGAGTCGCCCCATGGATCGATTGCTTTGCGGCGATGTCGGGTATGGCAAGACGGAGGTGGCCATCCGGGCCGCCTTCAAGGCGGTGATGGCCGGAAAACAGGTGGCCATCTTGGCGCCGACCACGGTTCTGGCCCAGCAACATGCCTGCAACCTGCGGCAAAGGTTTGCGGACTGGCCGATCACGGTGGAGGAGTTAAGCCGTTTCCGAACGGTGGGGGAGCAGAACAAAGTGTTGAAGGCCCTGGCGGAGGGCGGGGTTGATATTGTCGTCGGAACCCACCGATTGCTCTCGCCGGACGTGCTGTTCAAGGATTTGGGCTTGGTGGTGATCGACGAGGAACAGCGGTTCGGGGTGAGGCAGAAAGAGAGATACAAGGAAAGGTTTCGCCGCGTCCATGTGTTGACCCTCTCCGCCACGCCGATCCCGCGGACCCTCTACCTCGCGATGCTCGGAGCCAGAGATCTGAGCCAGATCGAAACCCCGCCGGCCGGGCGACAACCGATCGAAACGGTGTTGGCGGAGTACGATGAGCGACTCATCCGTGAATGGATCCGTCGCGAAGTTGAGCGGGGTGGACAGGTGTATTACCTGCACAACCGGGTGGCCGCCTTGCCTGTTCTGGCCAAAAAAGTGAAGGATCTGGTGCCGGGAGCCCGTGTGGAGATTGCCCATGGTCAAATGGGAGAGGCGGAGCTCGAGGAAGCGATGGGGCGTTTCGTCCGGGGCAAAGCGGATGTATTGATGTGCACGACCATTATTGAGAGCGGTCTGGATATTCCCAATGCCAACACGATCATTCTCGATCGGGCGGACCGTTTTGGATTGGCCGACTTGTACCAACTGAGGGGGAGGGTCGGACGAGCCCAGAATCGTGCTTATGCCCTGTTGCTGGTGCCCAGGGAACGGCGCCGGGGGGAGGCGGGTGAACGGGTCGAGGCGTTGCAGATGCACGGCGGATTGGGGGCGGGATATCGGATTGCGATGCGGGACCTGGAAATCCGGGGAGCCGGCAATTTGCTGGGTACCGAGCAAAGCGGCCATGTGGCCATCATTGGTTTCGAGTTGTACTGCCGGCTATTGCGGGCGGCGGTCAGCCGGATGAGGAAGGGTGGCTGGAAGCCGCCCCCTCCGGTGCAGATGCGTTTGGATTTTTTGACGTTGCGGGCGGCGGAGGCGGGAGATGGGGTGGCGGGTGCCTATGTGCCCGCCGGGTATATGCCCGAGGTCAGGGAAAGAATTGATGCTTATCGACAGGTGGCGGAAGCGGGGAAGTTTGAGGAGCTGGCGGAGGTCGGACGGGTTTGGCGGGATCGCTACGGACCTTGGCCGGTGGAGGCGGCTCTCCTTCTCGGGTACCATCGGGTGAGGGTGGCGGCCGGTTTGGCCGGGGTTACGCGCTTGGAGACGGAGGGGGAAAAAATCCGTGCCTGGAAGGGGATGGAGTTGGAAATGGTGGGCACCAAGCTACCCCGTTTGACCGGTCATACCGCCCCCGATAAGCTTCAGCAACTTGAGGGATGGCTGAGATGAAACCCAACTTGCGGCAGGCCGTGCTCCTCCTCCTTTTTGTCCCTTGGGCCGGGCTCCGGGCCCAGGCTCCTGCCACCCTCAACAACGGGGTGGCGGCGGTGGTCAACAATGAGGCCATCACCATGTTGGAAGTCCTTCGGCAAACCCAAATGGAGGAGGATGATCTCAAGCAGCAGATGCTTTCGGGAAAAATCACGGATGACGAAAGAAAGCAACGGGTCCGGCAAAGACGGAAAACAGTGTTGGACTCACTCATCGAAACCCGGTTGATCCTCCAGGAGTACAAAAGCAAGGGGTATAATTTCCCGGACTACTTTTTTGATCGCGAGGAGCGGCAGCGCATCCGGGACCAGTTTGGCGGGGACCGGCAGGCCCTGGTGAAAACCTTGGAGGAACGCGGCCTGACCTACGCGGAGTGGCGCAAGAACGTGCGGGAAACCTTCATCGTGCAACAGATGCGGCTGATCAACGCCAAGCGCTTCATCACCATCTCCCCCCACATGATTGAGGCGTATTACCAAGAGCATGTCCGGGACTTCCTGCAACCGGACCGGGTCAAGCTACGGATGATTTACATCGCCCCCGGCAGTTCGCCCAATCCCGAGGCCACGGCCAAGGAGGTGATGGGGGCGGTGGAACAGGGCATTGATTTTGCCCAGCTCGCCCAGAAGTATTCGGATTATAACCGGGCGGGAGGGGGACTTTTCCAGGACAACGGCGGCTGGGCAGAGCGGGAGGCCCTGAAATCAGAACTGGCGGAGGTGGCCTTTAACCTGCGACCTGGCCAGTCGAGCGGGATCATCACCCTGGCGGGGGCCGATGGGCAGGGTGCGTATTATATTTTGAATGTGGAGGAAGTGAAAAAAGCCACCGTCACGCCCCTTTCCAGCATCCGCGAGGCGATAGAAAGCACCCTGGTGGCCAAGGAGAACGAAAAGGTGGAGCAAGAGTGGATCGAGCGGCTGAAGCGGGGCGCCTACATCGAAAGATATCTGTGAAACGCCGTGGCGCGGTGGTGGGGCTGACCCTGGGAGATCCCGCTGGAATTGGTCCTGAAGTTGTTGCCAAAACGGTTCGCCGTGTCGGATCCAAAATCGGTGTTTGTTCGATTGGCTCTCGTGATGGGGTTCGCTTGGGGCACCCCAGTCTCTCAGGTGCTCGGCAGGCCCGACAGGCTTTGGAGGAAAGTGTCCGTCTTCTGAAGAAAAAGCGGATTCAGGCGGTCGTGAACGGGCCGGTATCCAAGGAGTGGCTAAAAAGGGCAGGGTTTCCTTTTCCCGGACAAACGGAATTTTACGCCCGGCGTTTTGGCGTCAGGGACGGTCAGGTCACCATGTGTATGGTGGGTCCCAGATTGAGGGTGGCCTTGGCCAGCACCCATCTCTCTCTGAAAGATTCGATTCGAAAACTGAAATTCCAACAAATTGTTCGGGCAGGCTCCCATCTTGTGCGTCTTCTGAAAGCCATGGGGATCCGGCGGCCAAGGATTGCGGTTTGCGGGTTGAATCCTCATGCGGGCGAGGGTGGATTGTTTGGGAAGGAAGACCTTCGCATCGTGTGGCCGGCTGTGAAGGAGTTAAAAAAGACAACCCGTTTGCCGGTGTCTGGGCCCGAGCCGGCTGACACGGTATTTCTTCGCTCGCTTCGGGGGGAGTTTGACGGGGTGGTGGCGTTGTATCATGACCAGGGGTTGATTCCGGCCAAGTTGCTGGATTTCGACCGTACGGTGAATGTGACGATGGGGTTGCCTGTGGTGCGCTGTAGTCCGGATCACGGAACGGCCTTTGCCATCGCCGGCAAGGGTGTTGCCAGGCCGGACAGCATGATCGAGGCGGTAAAGCTTGCCGCGCGTTTGGCCAGGGGGAAGGGGTGAGTGCCATTTTGCGGGGGTCAGTGGCTGATTTGCAGGCGGCCCTGCCGGAAGAAGGACTTTTTAAAGGCAAGAGCTGGCGATGGTCGGAGCAACCTCTCCGGTTGGACGCGGTGGATCTCAAGTTTCTGGAAAATCTGGGAAAGAAAATCAGCGCTTTTCTGCGGGTTTCCAACCGTCTCTATCAATCCAGCACGGCAGGGGAGGCTCCTGCCTGGGTGGCGGAATGGCTGGATCAAGGAAAACCCGAGGAAGTCATTCGTTTGGGGAGGGAGGAAAAGATGAAGTCGGCGATTCCGCGGGTTCTTCGACCGGATCTTTTGCGGACCGAGGAGGGTTGGGCGCTGACGGAGATCGATTCCGTTCCGGGCGGCGTGGGGCTGACCGCGTGGATGCAGGAAAATTACGCCAAACTCGGGCACGCGATTTTAGGCGGTTCCCAAGGGTTGCGGGATTTGGCTGGAAAGGTTTTGGGGGAATCGGGGGAGGTGGTGATTTCCACGGAGGCGGAGGATTATCTTCCGGAGTGGCGCTGGTTGGTGGGGAAGGCCCGGGTGAAATCGGCGGAGGGCTACCGGTCCGGACCTGGCCCGATCTACCGGTTTTTTGAAATGTTTGACTGGATGAATTTGGAGGCCCTTCGATCCAGCTGGAAATTTGACCAGGTCATGGAGGCCCCGCCCAAGGCGTATCTGGAGGAAAAACTCTGGTGGGCTCTGTTTTGGATGAAACCTCTGGAGGAGTGGTGGAAAAAGGAACTGGGTGAAGGGTATTTCCGGGATCTACGGGCGCTGGTGCCGAGGGCTTGGCCGCTGCGACCGGTGCAGTTGCCGCCCGAAGGGGTGTTGCCGGAACTGGAAATCCACCGGTGGGAAGAGCTGGAGAACTTCAGCCAGCGGGCGCGGGATCTGGTTATCAAGGTGAGCGGATTTTCTCCGCGGGCGTGGGGATCCCGGGGCGTGACCGTCGGGAGTGACCAACCCAAGGAGAAATGGGTGCCAGCCCTGCGTCAGGCGCTTGGGGAATGGAAGACCCAACCCCACCTTTTGCAGAGATTCGCCCGTCTGGGCACAATCTCGCATCCCTCCTGGAATGAGCAAACCGGCGAGGCGGAGGAGGGAAAGTGGCGGCTGCGTCTATGCCCCTACTACTTGGTGACCGGAGACAATGTGGAACTCAAGGGCGCTTTGGCCACCCTGTGTCCGGTGGACAAAAAACTGGTCCACGGAATGGAAGATGCGGTCCTTATCCCGGTATCTTCAGAAACCGCGACGGGGAAATAGCCGACAGGATCCTGGAGATTGGAAGACAGGAAGCCCCGTCCGGGGAGTTACTTCTTTTCGCGGTGGACGGTGTAGCGGCGCAGGAAAGGATTGAACTTTTTCAGCTCAATCCGCTCCTTTTGAAGCTTCTTGTTCTTGGTGCCGAAATAGCGGGAGGCCGGTTTCCCCTCCGCCTTGGCTTCGGTGCACTCGAGAATGATCTGCTCACGCATAAGAAAAATACTGCCCCACCTTTTTTCTTGGGTCAAGGCTACCGAATGTTGGCCCCCCGTTCGGCAAAGCGGTTGGGTTTGGCGCTGCCGTGGGCGGGAGGATCTTTTCGGATGGATTCTTTGGCCGGGCCGAGGCTAACGAATCCCTTGATTTGGAGCACATCCACCCAGACGTCGGCCTGGGGCTCATAAGCGCGATAGGGTGCAAAAGCGCCGTATAATTTATAGAGGTAGTCTTTGTCGTCCTGAGGCCGGGGCAAAAAAGAGTGGGGCGGGGGGCAGGCCTTCGGGTTGTATTCGATTGCAACCCAGCGGGCTTGGTTCCAGCTTTCGCCCTCTTTTCGCACCCACCCCCAGCCACAGTAATCGTCGACGAGGGTGCGTTGGCCAATCAGGTAGGGCCCTTCCGTCTCCCCATGGCGAGCTGGAGTGTGGGCAGCGGGAAGGGTGGCGCGCATCACCTTTTCCTCAATTGGCTTTCTGACCTCCTCGCTTTCTCCGGAATCCTCGGGTGGCGGCGCGGAGGTCGATCCATTCGGATCGGTGTTCGTGGATGAATTGGATGGGGCCGAAGGGGCAGCCGGTTGGGTTCGCGGGTTGAGGGGAGGGGCGAGGCAGAGGTCGGCTGAGCCCAACAAAATCAGCAAGGGAATTAGTAGGCCCATGAGCCGCCTTTTCCGTCGGATAATTTCGGCATACCCCCGTCACTATAGTCGGTCTTGCCGATTGCCCCGACCATCGGACGACCCACGATCATCCGCCATCGCTGGGAAAATTCCTCCCCGGAATGACATCCGTAGCTGACGCAGGTGGCGTTGGGAGTGAAGCTGGATCCGGAAATATTTTCCAGGTCATCCACGTGCACCACCAAGGGCTCGAGCGCGCCGCCGTCGACCCGGTTGCTGTAGTCAAACATCCAGCACTTCTTGTTGGAGTGCCCGTAATATTCGAGCCGGGCGATTTTTGGCCGTTCCGGGGAGCCGTCCCGCCTGAGAAGTTTGAAAAGCTGGTCTTTGTTGTCGAAATAGACGGGGACCAGTCCATGTTTCTGGCCGCGTTCCTCGATGATTTTGAAGTAGTCCTGTTTGTCGTCCTCTCCCCGAGTGGCATATCCCGGGCGGAAGACCAGCCAAGTGACCCGGTCCTTCGGGAGTTCCTTGCGGAGTTCTTGGACGCGGGCGAGGGCCGAGTCGATGAAGTTGCCCCAATATTTGTCATGCGAGGCGGTTTTAAAGCGTTCGTGGGCGCGGAGCGCCGGGCCGCCGGAAATAAGAACGATGTCTTCCCCGCGGAGCGAGCCCGCCAGAAGAATCATCAAGCCGAGCAGCACCGGAGCACGCATCGAAGGAAACTAGGTTTGACCGGATGCAGGCTCAAGCGTGCTTGGAAACGGGGGATTCCCGTTGACCCGAGTGTGCTGATGGGCAAGGATTTCCAACTTATGTCAAAAAACACCCCCATTACGGTCGCCCGCGGAGACGGAATCGGCCCCGAAATCATGGAAGCCACCCTTGCGATCCTGAAGGGGGGCGGGGCACGCCTGGATATCGAGGAGATCGAGATCGGGGAAAAAGTTTATTTACGCGGCAACCCCGCCGGCATTGAACCCTCCGCTTGGGAGTCGCTGCGAAGGACAAGGGTTTTTCTCAAAGCCCCGATCACCACTCCCCAGGGAGGGGGATTCAAATCCCTCAACGTCACCACGCGCAAGGCGTTCGGCCTGTATGCCAACATCCGGCCGTGCCTGAGCTATGACCCCTACATCCGCACCAAGCACCCCAAGATGGATGTGGTGATCGTCCGCGAAAACGAGGAGGACACCTATTCCGGCATCGAGCATCGCCGCACCTATGACGTGGTTCAGTGTCTCAAGCTGATTTCCCGCCCCGGCTCCGAGAAGATTGTCCGCTACGCGTTTGAGTACGCGCGGGCCTACGGGCGCAAGAAGGTGACCTGCTTTACCAAGGACAACATCATGAAGATGACCGACGGACTCTTTCACAAGGTGTTCGACGAGATCGGCGCGGAGTATGCCGATATCGAGAAGGAGCATTGGATTGTCGACATCGGAGCGGCAAAACTGGCCGACACCCCTGAGGTGTTCGACGTGATCGTGATGCCGAACCTGTACGGGGATATTCTTTCCGACGTGGCGGCCCAGATTGCCGGGTCGGTCGGTTTGGCCGGCTCGGCCAACATCGGGGATGGCTGTGCGATGTTTGAGGCGATCCACGGATCGGCACCGCGCCGGGCCGGGCAGAACCTAGCCAACCCCTCGGGACTTTTTTTGGGGGCTGTCCAGATGCTGGTCCACATCGGACAGGCGGACGTGGCGGAGAAGGTGCACAATGCGTGGCTCAAGACGATTGAGGACGGCGTTCATACCTACGACATCTTTCGGGAGGGGGTTTCGAAGCAGAAGGTGGGGACCAAGGAGTTTGGTGCGGCGGTGATCGCCCGGATCGGGCAGAAGCCGTCCAAACTCAAATCGGTCGACTATTCCAAGGCTCCGAGTCGGCCGCTAACTTCAAGGCCGCCCTACAAACGTGACACGGCCAAGCGGGAGTTGGTCGGGGCGGATATTTTTGTCTTCTGGCCGGCTGGCACCATGGATCAGTTGGCGACCAAACTACAGCCGTTGGCGGCGGACGGGATGAAGCTGGAGATGCTTTCCAATCGTGGGATGAAGGTGTGGCCAGGCGGCATGGCAGAGACTTTCACGGTGGATGAGACCCGGTGCCGGTTTCAGCTGCCCGAAGACAAACCAGGATCCATTGGCCACGAGGTTTTGGAGAAACTTTTAAACCGGGTGAGACAGGCGGGTATCGAGTGGGTGAAGGTGGAAAACCTTTACAACTTCGACGGCAAGCCGGGCTTCAGCCGCGGCCAAGGGCAGTAAGACTGGCTGTTTAACAACCCCTATCCCCAGCGTTCGTTTACGTGAACGTTTACGAATTTAACGGGAGGATAAAACCCCCAGCTGATCGCGCGCGCCGAGAGCCTTGGCCAGGCGGCGGGGATCGGAGCGGCCGGAAATGGCCTCGCGGTACGCGTGGAGCAGACGGACCGCTTCCTCGGGGGTCTCATTCAGCAACTCGATTCGGAACCTCCGAAGGCCGGCATCGGTAAGGTTTTGGAGATGCGAAACCCCGGACTGAGGTCGGGAGTTGAAGACGGTGTTGCGGCAACCGACGTCGGCCCGGATGGGATGGGATTCACCCACGCGATCACGGACGCTGATCCGATGGCGATCGCAGGGACGACCGCAGGTGAGGTGGTCTTTGCCGTGGGAAAGAAAGGCGGCGAAAACGCAGTGCTCCATGTGAAACATAGGGATGTGTTGGTGGAGGGTGAGTTCGAACCATTCGGGTGGAGCGATGCGGAGAAGCTCAAGGACCTGGCCGATATCGAGGTCATAACTAGGAGTGAGCCACTGCAACCCCTCGGTTTTAAAAAGGCCGGCAGAGAGCGGGTTGGCGATGTTGAGGGAGAAATCTCCCACCATGGGGAGTTTAAGGGATCGGAAATAGTCGAGACCCCCAAGGTTGCGGATCAGGATGCCGTCGGGTTTGGCATTTTCGATCAAGCGGAAGAAGCCGGTCTCGCCGGCCTTTTGGATTCGGGGTGTGGCCAGGTAGATGTGCGCCTTTGATTTCTTTCGAATGGCATCCACGGTGGGGCCGAAGCGGCGCAGATCCTCAAAATCAAGATAAAGGAGATCGGGTTCGCCGGCGAGCAAGGCAACGGCTTGGACCGGATCCCGGCAGAGCACCGAAATTTTAACTTCCGCCGCGACATTACGACTTTTGGCAGAATGTCGAAATGTTCGCTGGGCGGTGATCGGGGCGAGGAGCTTGGGTAGGAGTGGCTCTTTGGATTGTCCTACAATCTTAGGGAAGTGGGATGGTCCGGATGGTGGGATGAAGCGGGAGACGAGGTCGCGGCGAAGGCGGTTAAGCTCCGAGACGGGCAGGATGACCGGTTCGGGCAGATCCAGGGAGAGGTCGCCGAGGTGAAACGGGGTTCCGCCCAGCCGGCCAAACTGCTCCTTGAGGCTTTCCTCTGTGAGGGGGCGGTTCTTGGCTGGTGAAAGGGAAACAGAGGAAGAAACAGTCGCCTTTCGCCCGCTTGATCTTCCTTCCACCTGAAGGGGTTGCCCGCCCCGGCCGCAGATTTTGAGGTCGAGGGGCGTGGTGACGGCAGGAGCCTCTTTGGAGCGCTCCGTGCGAAGTAGTTTTTCCAGCTGAGGATCCTTGGTTTTCCAGATTCGGTCGCCCGGCTTGGCTGTGCCGGCGGGTAAGGAGCCTCGGCGAAAAAGGAGCCGGTTGCCCTCCACCCCGAAAAGAAATCCCCCCGGTTCGTTTTCGGTGTCGGTGCCGCGGTCGATGACCACGCCATCGCCTGGACTGAGGGCCACCAGTTTTTCCTCCAGCTCCACCCAGTCCGGCCCGGTCCGGGCGATCCGACCGGCGAGGGGTCCTCTTTTCTTGCCGAAGCGGGCGTGGACGAGATGTTGGTGGTCGACCCCGTGGAACCAGCCGGAGAAAAGCCCACGGCTAAAGGTCATTTCCAGCCGGTATCGGTCCTCGGAGGAGGCCGGGGCAGGTTGGTTGGCAAGGGCTTGGTCGATTGCTTTCCGGTAGACCGAGGTCACGGCGGTGATGTAGTCGGGCGACTTAAGCCGACCCTCGATTTTGAAGGAATGGAGCCCAAGGCGGATCAGCTCGGGAATTTCGTCAACGGCGGCAAGGTCTTGGGGGGAGAGGAGGTAAGCTCGGTCGCCGAGATCACGGCTTTGGCCGTCCACCTCAAGGGAGTAGGGGAGCCGGCAGGCCTGGGCGCATTCACCCCGGTTGGCGCTTCGCCGGCCGAGGACCTCGCTGGTGAGGCACTGTCCGGAGTAAGCAACACAGAGGGCACCGTGGACAAAGACTTCGAGAGGGAGGCCGGCCGGGTCGGTGGCGGCGGGGAATTTGGCCAGTTCCCGCAGGGAAAGCTCCCGGGCAAGAACAGCGAGGTGGAGGCCTTGGCGACGGGCGAACGCGACTCCCTCCGGGGAAGTGAGGGTCATCTGGGTGGAGGCGTGGAGCTCGACCTCCGGGCAGACGGCTTGGGCAAGGCGGACGAGGCCGAGATCCTGAATAATGAGGGCATCCACGGCGGAGGCGGCAGCGAGGCGGAGGAGTCGCTCCGCCTCCAACAACTCCGAGGGAAAGACAAGGACGTTCATGGTGAGGTAACCCCGGCGTCTGCGGGCATGGAGGTAGTCCATGACCTCCGGGAGGTCCCTCTCCGTGAAGTTTTCCGCCCGGAGCCGGGCGTTGAAGGCCGGCAGGCCAAAATAAACGGCATCCGCTCCAGCCGTCACCGCCGCCTTGAGACAGTCCCAATCTCCCGCCGGGGCGAGCAGTTCCGGTTTTCGTACTTCCATCCGACTGTTTTAGCACAAGGAGCGCCGCTTGGCCTTGCATCAAAAAACCTTTAGTTTTCCGGGATGGAGAGGAAACCCCCCTGGCTCAGGGCAAAAATTCCCGGCGGTCCGGAGTATTTAAAGGTCCGAACCCTTGTCCAAGAGAACCGCCTGCACACGGTGTGCGAAAGCGCCCACTGCCCGAACCTGGGCGAATGTTGGAGCCGGGGCACGGCCACGATCATGATCCTGGGCGACACCTGCACCCGGTCCTGCCGTTTTTGTGCAATCGCGACTGGCAAGCCGGGTGAGGTTGACTGGGGGGAGCCGGCAAGGGTGGCGGACGCGGTCCGGATCATGGGCCTCAAGCATGCGGTGATTACTTCCGTAGCCCGGGACGATCTGGCCGACGGAGGAGCGGAGATTTGGGCGCGGACCGTGCGGGCCGTCCGCAACGTGAATCCGGAAACGCACATTGAGGTGCTGATCCCGGACTTCAAGGGCAGGGAAGAGAGCCTGAACACGGTGCTGGATGCCGAGCCGGACATCCTGAACCACAACATGGAGACGGTGAAACGGTTGCAGAAACCGGTGCGAGTGCAGGCGAGGTACGACCGGAGTCTGGAGGTTCTCCGCCGGGCCAAGGCGCGGGGTTTTGTGACGAAGACGGGGTTGATGTTGGGAATTGGGGAGAAGGAGGAGGAGATTGAACAGACCCTGCGGGATTTGGCGGAGGAAAAGACGGACATTCTCACCTTGGGGCAGTATCTGAGGCCGACCCCGAAACATCTGCCGGTGGATCGGTGGGTGACGCCGGAGGAGTTTGCGAGATGGAAGGAAAGGGCGTTGGAACTGGGTTTTGGGGTGTGCGAGAGCGGGCCGCTCGTTCGGAGTTCCTACCACGCAGAGGAACAGTCAGCCCGCTACACGACAGGCGCTGAGGTGGAAGCCAAAGCCTAAGGCTGTTGGTTTAGGTTTACGGTTACGTTTACGAGAAATAGCGGGAGGCGCGTTGTTTGAACGGGGCGGGG
>RGTE01000110.1 GCA_010025475.1 Verrucomicrobiota bacterium | reverse complement strand
AGACTAGTATTAAAACTACGTTGACCACGAATAGGACTTGTACCTGCTTCATTAATTGTTACTGTTTCACTACCTGTAGCTTGACTAAAACTTAAACCATCTAATACTTGAATTTCTTTTGTATTAGCAGCTGTAAATCCTGTGGTCTTTACAACACCTGTGTTTACATCCACATTGCTTGTAAAGAACATTCTAGCGTTACGAATTAGATTAAAACTCATATCTCACTTCCTTATTGTTAGGTGCATATTGCATTTACGAGATATTTATCTGTTATCAGCAAATTAGCACGGTTGCTTACAGTATCTGATAGCGGATCTGTAAGTTAATTTCACCAACTGCATATGGAGACAACAATCCTTCATCTGTAGTAATAGATTGTATTTCTATTTCAGTTGTGCTATATTGAGTTGTTGCATCATATTTTAAGATTCTATTAGCATCTATACAAATTTCTAAATCACTAAGTAGTTGTTCTAGTTGTTCTTGTGAACTATCTTCACTTTTTACATAAACTTTAACAGATACACCTAGTAAACCCCATACAAAACTACCTGGTAAGTAATCGCGTGTTTCGCCTGTAGGATGTACATAAACAGCAGGAAAGTCTTGTATTTCATCCCAAAACTTTAATTTAGCATAACTATTATTTTGTAGATTTGTTGTGTAGGGATTAGTGCCATCTATAACTTTAAAAGTTTCTGCTAGGGCTTTTACTATGCTAACTCTGCGACTCATCTTTCAACAGCCCTTATTTTAGTAATCATTTGTTGTTTGGCTAGTTCTCTAATTGATTTTGCTATTAACAGTTTAGGGTCTCTAGTACGAGGATATTGTTGTTTACCTCCAGTACTAAAAGTTGCATAAGGATTACGCATATAACTATAAAATGCTGTAATCATACCCTGTCTGCCACTAGAAATTTTAGTAACCATAACACTTTCAGCAAATCTGCCGCTTTGTAGATTTAATATATCTCGGCGATTTCCTGAGCCCATATTACGTTTAACTTGTTCTACTAAATTTGCTTGTAGTAGATTTAACAGTGATACTGGCGTGGTATCTAGTTTTGGTTTAGTAAAGGTTTGACTAATTTTTTTAGTTGGTGGCACTTTTGCTTTATTTATAGAACTATTTAATTTTGTGTTTAATGTACTAGATACTTTTTTTAAACCACTACCTTGTTTTTTAAGAATATTTGTACCTGTTACTGTTTTAGTCTTACCAGTTTTAAGAATGTCATTAAATTGTTGGCTTAATACTTCTTTAAGAGTAGGAGAAAATCGTAAACCACTAAAAATAGTTCTTAGTACTTGTTTACTGGATAGTAGTCTTTGCCAACTATTATATAATTGTTGTCTAGTTTTACTAAAAGCCGCTTGTACAGCTTTGTCTGCTTCTCTAGTTTCTTGATCCACTAATTTAGTACTGTTATAGTAACTAACCATTGGAACCATAACAGAAAAGTTCATTGAAAGTAGAGTTTGAGCAAAAACACTGTACTTTCTATTTATTGATACTGAATAATTTACATGATCAGTATTTAGCACAAAATTATTAAAATTTACTCTTTGAGGACTTTGCTCTGCTAGACTAGCTACTAGTATTCTTTGTGTTAATGGAGTATTTATACCTACTACTTCTGTAACTCCACCTTCTTTAACTATAACTCCAGTATGTCCAGCTGCACTAAAGCTACCTGCTGCAAAATCTGGAGCAGCTACTACATCTAGGTTTTCTAAAGCTTTGCGTAAATCATCCAGTAATGCCTCATTTACTAGCTTTACCGCTCTAGGATAGGAATCTACTAAAACTACAATATGATTACCAGTTTGATAACCATCTAATATATTACTAGCTGTTGCATCATCTAGTCTGGCAGGCAATAAAGTTTGTATATCTTGTCTAAATTTTGTACCTAAGTCTCTTGTTGCAGTTTCTGGATCTATCGTTATACCGCTTGAAACTGCTGCTGGTACTGCTGTAGCTGCTAGATTATTTAGTCGTCGTAATGTTTTTATTACTACTCTTGCAAATCTTTTAGTATTTAATGTTGTAGAAAATTTAGTAGTTAAACTTTTGTGCAGTTTTATGTGTAATTCTCTATATTCAGTACTATTAGTATTACTATAAATTGTTTCAAACTGTAATATTTTATTTATAGCTAGAGTATTAAATTCTTTATCTATTGAAAATATTGTGCCTTCATCTGTAACTACGCCAAATATATAATCATCATATTTACCAGATAATCTACTTTCGCGCATACCTTCTACCATATTTGCAATAATTGTATCGCAATTTAATACGTATATTACTGGCAGATGTGATTCAATAATTGTTCGTAAACTAGTACCTTTTTGTCTATCACCAATTGCTTTAGCTAAAAAATCTTCCGAAGCATTTTGTATTGTTCTAGCATCTTTACTTTTTTTTAGTGCTAATGCTGAACCAATTAAAAACTGAGAAAACTGACCTAAATCCATTATGTATAATCCGCCACATATTGATCAAGTATACGCTTAATATGTGCAGGAAAACTTGTACTAGCTACATATTGTATTTGTGTAATATTAGGAGCTATATCACGGTTTACATGCACAGCACTATTATTTTTTGAGTAGTATTCAACAAGATCTAGTACAGCTAATTTAAGATCATCTGGTACTGTATCAAAACCTGCAGTATATATTACACGATAACCTTTTATATATTTAGTAAATATTCCTAAACTAGTACTACGAATTTTGTCACCATCATCAATCCAGTCTGTATACTTAATTAGTTTTGTATAAGTTTGACCATAATTTGTACTAATACTTACATCTTGTATACTAACAACTGGAGTTTCTTTTAGTATTAATTCTGAGAATCCACCATCAAATATTTCTGTTTTTGCATCATTATAATAATCAATAAAAGTACGGCGGCAATAAGTTTTTACTAAACTACTAACTTTAGGAATTAAAAAATCAATCTCTTGGTCTTTGTTTGTACTGGTAATTCCCAAATAATTTTTATACTCTGCTCTAGTTACTAAATCGTCAGCCATAATTACCTCATATAATGTCTCTAAAGCCTACTTATTAGTAGGCTTTAGAGACAGGGCTCGTAAGAACCCTGTCAAAGCTAAGAATTAAGTTGTAGCTACAAATACACGGCGCTGAGTTTCAACTAGTTCTTGTGTATCAACGCGAACACCACGCTGATTACCAACTAAAAAGTTAGCAGGTGCAAAACAAACAGCACCAACAGCTGTAGCTGCTTTGCTATCAAATTCTCCACTAACTAGTACAGGGCTGTTACCAACGCTACCAATTTGACCTGTTAGTAATGTAGCTGCAGGACCAACTTGGTTTATTGTTTGGAATGTTGTGTCGTCTAGTAAGTCGTAGTAGATTTCTGTACTAACAACATAAACAATCTCAGCAGGATCTAAACCCCAAGTATTTAGTCCGCGACGTAGAGTACGTAGATCAGCAACAGTAACTTTGGCAGCACCGGCTATGCTAGGTGTAACGTTATCAGTACCAAGAGCATCCCAGGTAGCAATGCCTTTAACAGGATCACTACCGGCACCAGCACCGCGTAAAAAGGCGCGATCAACTGAACGTGCTAGGCGACGAACCATTGCTTCACGAATGATAGGCATTAGGGCAATAAGACTATCCTCTTCTTCTTCGTAGGCTAAGTATTCGTTTGTAGCAACTTTATAAGCATTAAGAGTAATTTCCTTAAGTGCGTGTGGGCTGGCAACACCAGGAGTATAGCCAGTTGTTGCAGTTGTACCACCAGCACTACTACTAGTACCAAACTGACTATTTGTAACCCAAGTAGCAACACCTGCTTCAGGATTAACAGGAATTGTCATAACATTAGTTTGCATATTAATGTTACGGA
>RGTE01000109.1 GCA_010025475.1 Verrucomicrobiota bacterium | reverse complement strand
AATGACAGGGCGAACGCTCGCAGAAAGGGCGTCCGCCCACCCCACCCCAGAAGAACGCCCCTGAGCCGCTACGGCCTCTTTCAAGGCCTCAATGGCGCCGGTGTTCCATGCCCCGTCGGCCGCGGCGCTGATCTCGGCCATGCGCTGGGCACCGCGGA
Source organism: Verrucomicrobiota bacterium (assembly GCA_010025475.1). Classification (GTDB taxonomy): domain Bacteria; phylum Verrucomicrobiota; class Verrucomicrobiia; order Methylacidiphilales; family Verrucolacustridaceae; genus Verrucolacustris. Next base: position 3,772 of record RGTE01000109.1, on the reverse strand, counting down.
GCTTTTCAAACTCCAGAGCTTTGTCCTGCATGGCCAACTCATGGCCGCGCTCACCCTTGCGGTCAAGCCACTTCAGGACCTCTGGAGCAAGGCGAAAAGCACCCCCTAGAAGGCCGCCGAGCAATGTCTCGATCATTGGGGGCCTCCCATCAGCTTCAACTTGATGGCCGCCCCCACCAGGAGCATCGCCAGGATGGCTGTTGTCACCACTTTGATCGTGGTCCGCCAAGCTGTGCGCCTTGCGTCACGCCAAGCTTCGAGGAGTTCCCGCAACTCGCCAATGTCCCGAGCAGCGTGACCGTTTTCCAATCCCAGCCTTGCCAAAGCGCGCTCAGCTCCGCGCTCAGCAGCGCCATTGAGCAGGTCCTCAAAATCCTCTTTCCTCATAAGCAGCGTCCGTGAATCAGATGGGACTGTCATGTTTTCATCCATAGGCGATCTCCAAAAGCAAAAGCCCGCTCTGGCGTGAGCCAGGCGGGCCGAAAGGTGATGGGGTTAGTTCAGGCAGTGACGACTGGGACCGGAAACGGCTTTCTTGAAGCAGCCGCTCGAACTGGTGGAACCTGATCCGAAAACCCGAAGATGTCTTTCCGCTCCTCCCGAAGCTCACCCTCAATGTGCACTGGAACCAGCCCAGTCAGGAATTCAATACCAGCAGCAAAAATGGGTAGCGCATCTGAATAGGCGTTGTCACACGACGCTTCCCAAAGCGGTCCTTGCAGGAACATACATGCGCCTTTGCAGATCTGCAGCATGGGGCAACTAGGACACTCCTTTCGGTGAGACCAATGGGTGGCTGATTTAAGGGCAACCTGACCCAGCTCGCTGGTGTGACCGATGCGGTGAGACTCCCCATTTGGAGCCAATGCAGCGGCACTCACGTTCTGGCATGTAAGCACATTGCCTTTGAGGTCCACGGCAATCGAGTCCACCCGATCCATGCCGCACTTCTGTCCCAGACTAGATGCAGGACGCTCGAAACGCAAAGAGTTGACGAAGGACATCACCCGATCACGAACACTCGAAATGCGCCCGGCCTTGCCATGACGGATATCGTGGAACGCCTGTCGCCTGAAAGGATGAAATTCCTCAGGTCGCAGCGATTGAGCAATGCCACCTGCATCGTAAGCATCGACTAAGCCACCTTCCCCGATCAAAACATCTGAATCCCCGGTGAGATCTACAAAGAAGGCTTGGATGGCAGCGCGAGACTGGTTTTCGCGATTAAGCATGGCATTGAAGCTGAAGCGTCCCTTAGGTGCCAGCCTTCGATACAACTCAAGGATCACCTCCCTAGATTGAGGGTCATCGAGCGGGTCAGGTCCACGAACATGCTGGCCTGGACCGTCATGCGAAACGCTGACAGTAAAACCCAAGTCATCAAGCCACTGGTTGATATCCGGACTCAACAACGATCCGTTGGTGATCGCAGAGAAACGAGCTGCTGGAAACTTTTCTCGCAGGGCTTGAGCTAGGGGCTTCAGAGTCTTGATGTAGACCAGAGGTTCCCCGCCCCAGAACTCGATGGCATCGGGTGGATTGAGGACCCATTTATCAAGAGAAGCCAGAAACACACTGATGTCATCTGGATTGGTCTCCACATTTCGGGCAACAAAGCGCTGCGAGCAATATTCGCAAGCGTAATTACAAGACAGTCCCAGAGAGATTTTGAGAATACGCGGAGACGTTTTTCCCAAAGGAGTTTCCCTAGATGTCACCGGGGCAATTACCGCGGGAGCACGCAAAGATGCATCCACTGTTCGAACCACCGAGCGTCCCTCTAGGTCGGTCAAGCTGGAGTCCATGTTGTCGTAAAGCAGGGGCACGACCTTTTCTGTGCGTGAATCCACTGCTGTAATCAGAAATTTAGCCATCGATTCTTTCCACCTTGATATTGAGAAGCACCTGAATGAAGGGCACCTCGCCCATGTAGGGCTTTTGAAAATGCACCGCCCGCGCATCGAAGGCCACAAGCAGACCCCTATGGGGTCTGATCCAGTACTTGGCGTAGGTCTCCCAAGGCATCAGGCATTTGCCAAAGCCAGAGGAGCGCCAGTCCGGATTGCAGATGGCAAAGGCGTTCGGGCCGTATTGATTGACCTGATGCTGCAGGTCTTGAGACAGATCCAGCTCCGGACCGTTGGGGAAATACACCGCCTGCAGGTGGCATTCGTCTTCGTCCGAGTGCGGCATGATTTCCACGCCAGTAACTCGCACAACCTCTCGCCCTTGCAAGTGGATGATCCGCCCATGTGGGCCCACAAAGTCACGTTGGAGGATGGGTATGGCCATACGGGCCAGCTGAGTGGCACTGGGGACAGACCCGTCAAAGACGTCGTGAGGATAACGATCCCATATTTCCCCAGCCCCAGTCCTCATCGCGCCATGGATCTTGAGCAGGTCCTGGTACAAACATTCGTCGAAGCTGGAAGGGGTGTTGAGCGTCCATAAACCCACGGCTGTGGGAAAGAGGTTCAGCCTCATTGGACATTCACCAGCAGGTCATCGGTCCCCGAGAAATACTTAAACCCCACCTTGATCTTGGCCACATCCCCTGTTGCCATGCCATCCGGTCTGAAGACCGTACATCCTGAGCCACCAGAGGTTCTGACTCGTCGTGCAACGAGGTAGCCAGCGGTGGACTCCAGATACACCTCTGCGTCTCGATCCTCAATCGGCTGACCGTCTGGGGTTTCGAGCTGGAAATCAATGCTCACCTCTTCACTGGCTGAGACCTTGATGGATGGGCCACCGACGAACCGAACCACAGGCAAGGTTTCTTCCCTCACCAGCGCCAGCGTGATGGCGGGAACGACTTCGATGTTGCGACTAGCCTTTACCAACTCTGGCGCAAAGACGTTGAACCCCAGTGTCCAGTCCTCCGCGGGTGAAGATATGAAGGGCACCAGGATGTGGCCAATCGGATGGGTTTGAAGCACCGAGGCATGGAAAGCCTGCGCATCCATCTTGGATGCCAGTGTGGCCACGTAAAGATTTGGAGTGTGCTGAAAGAATCCCGAGGGCGTACCGTACCGTTCCATTACGCCGACCGGCGCATAGAGCATGAAACTGGCGTGATCTGAGTATTCAGGATGCTGACGCAATGAATCCAGATCCAGCGTTCGCTGGTAGAGCGGATCACCAAACACACCAAAGTCGCCTCGCCACTCGGTGATCAGTGACTGGTCAAAGAACTTTCCACCGTTAGCGTGATCCTTAGAGGGGTCACCTACGAACTCCCGCTGCATGATGGGTCGCACGCTAAAACTGAGCTGCGTGGCATCGAGCGAAACATCCAAGGCAAATGGAGGATTTTTGTTGCCGATATAGAGCTTCATGGTCTCTCCTCAGCAGCAGTTGCAATCGCAATTGCAGTTGTAGCGGGTGGTTTGCGATCCGAAGCTGATGGTTGAGCCACCATCAGTAAGCCGCAGCATGTAGATACCCGTGTACGGAGCCTGATCGCCGCAGTTGTAGTAATCGCCCGTATTGGCTACACAGTTCGGCGCACCTTGCCACCCGGAACTAGGATTGCTGCTCCGAAAACAGTTGCTCACAGCATTAAAAAAGTAGTCATGCAACCACCCGTAGTTGGCGGTCCACATGGATCCGCTGTTGTTCATGTACATGTCCCAGTTGCCGTCGGACTTCAAAAAGCCCATCAGGTTGCTGTTGACATGGAGGTAGCGGGTCACGTTGTCCGTGTCCTGCATGTTGATGGTCGGGGCGGTGTTCTGAATCGTCAGATTCCCCGTCATCGTGTCGCCGGTCT
>RGTE01000108.1 GCA_010025475.1 Verrucomicrobiota bacterium | reverse complement strand
GCAGGCCTTCTGCGGCTTCCTTGAGCGCGGGCTCGCGGCGCGCAAAGATCATGAGCCGCGTGCCCTCCGCCAGGGGGGCACCGCGCCAGGCCTGATGCTGGCTGACGCTCACCTGCAGCCCCGCCTGCTCCAGCGCCCGGCCCCAATTTCCAAAACGCCGCCGGGCTGTGGCGATAAGGCGATTGGAAGATTCATCCATGGCCTTGGAGCTGAGGTCAGCCCCATCCGATTTTAGACGGCGAATCTCCTCAAGAATGTCAGACTCCTCCCAGCTCCGATAACGATAGATTTCCTCCGCCTCGAGACCCGCCGCTTCCAGAGCGGCTTTCCAACTGCCGAAATACTTTGGCCGGATGGCCGCATAGACCATGGCGTTATATTGGCTGAGGGCCATGGCGCGGAAGGACAAGTCCACCCCCCGGCCATGAAGCTCGCGGATTTCCTGGATGATAGCCTCGTTTGACCATTTCCGGTATTTACGAACCTGCTCGTAGGGAATCCCGGCCAATTCAACACCTTTTTGCCAACTACCAAAGTAGCGGATGGCTGCGGCGAGCAGTTCTTGATACTTCTGCCGAACATGGTTGGCATAAAGAGGCTCTCCCCGATCACGCCAGGCACGGATCTCAGCGAGCACCTGATCTGAGGTCCATTTCATGTTTTTACGGCCAAGTTTCCCTAAATTCATACTCGATCTAATAAAGCTTCTTTAAACAATGTCAAGTTACAATTAGTTTGCATATTGATTATGCATTGATTGACAAATATTTGAATAGTTTATTCTCCTTTTGAAAGTCTTTTGGCTAGAGATTCTGGCAATCCAGCTTTGAGAATTTTTAAGCTGGCTTTCTCAAGGTTATAATTAATCCGCCTTAAATCGACCAACTGCCTCAAAGTGTCGTAAACCGCGTAACCGGCACGCCAGTCGCCATCCCTTGGTTGACCGACGGAGCCGACGTTAAACAGGAACTTTCTCCCTATTTTGCTCCGGTCCGGGTGCACATCCACCTGCCTGAATTCGAGGGCAAAAGCGCAGGGACGATGGGTGTGCCCGACAAAGCAGAGAGGTGTTTTTTGATAAAGAAAGCACGTCTGCGCCTCCAATCGCGTGGAGATGTAGCCCCAGGATTCCGGGCCATCCAACGTCGCGTGGACCAGGGTAATCGGATCCTCCGACCAACTCATGGGCAGACGCCGAAGAAAATTCAACTGGGCGGGACTAAGTTGCCGGCGAGCAAAATCGAGGGAAATCCGGGCCACTTCCGAGAAGGAACTGGGGCTTTTGGCAAGGGTGACCAGATCGTCATGATTTCCGCGAACGATCGGGCACCCCATCGCCCGAACGACCTCCAGACACTCTGCGGGATTGGCCCCATACCCCACCAAATCCCCCAGACAAAGCGGATGGGTCACCCCCTGCTCCTCCATGTCCGCCAGCACCGCCTCCAAGGCTTCCAGATTCCCATGAATATCCCCAAAAATTCCGTACTTCATCGCCGGGCTCCCTCTCTCCCCTTCCGAAGTTCATTTTCCAGCCGGGAGATTTCCCGATCCACCACCTCCGGTTTGCGGGCCGGATCCGGCGGATTCCCCATCGAAAGGCGAAGTTGCCGGAAATACTCCAGCGCACCCTCCTGGTCCCCGGCTTTGTCCAGGGCGTAGCCCACAAAACGCTCCAAATAGGGTGGAACGTCGCTTTTGGTCAAAGCCTCACGGTAACAAGCCGCCGCCGCCTGATAATCGGCGAGCCTTTGCCAATACAGATCTCCCAGCCTTTGAAACAAAAGCGACTTTTCCGGAACCGCCTTGGTTCCCCGCTCCAGCAGGATCCGCCCCGCCTCCACCCATTTCCGGGCCTCCATTCGTTTCCGAGTCTCGCTGGTATTCTCACTGTACTGCTCGGCCGCAACCGCGGCGTTCCAAGCCAGATGCCACGAGGCCAAGTCCCAGAAAAGGGCCACGCGCGGCTGGAGCAAGGTGGCCATTTCCAGCGCGCTACGCACACGGACCCACTGTTTTTCCTCCCAAGCACCATGGGCTTCCAGCAAAAGGGCATTGGCGGCCAGTCCGCGAAATCCCCCCAAAGCCGCCAAGACCAGCCCCTGCCCCAGCTTTTCCCGCAAAGCGACCGCGGAAGGACCCGTCACGCCGACGGTGGCCAGCCTTTGCGCCTTGGTCATCCGGATTTCCCACGGAACCTTGAGAAAACCCCAAGATAAAATTACCAAGACAGCCAGCCACCGAGGCAGAGCCACGCTCACAAGTCTCTTCCCTCAAAAAGACAGGCAGCGGCGACCAAAATCACCCCCACATAAGCCGAAGAATATCCCAATACCTGCAGGGTGGCAGGCCACCGGACGGCATTTCCCGCCACAATCTCATCAATGAGGCTGTAAAGGTTGAAATCAGGAATGAGCACCGCCACCGACGCCAAAAACGTCTGCAGGGCCCAGCCGGCTTTTTCCCCGGACTCCAGCCACTGCTCCCGAGCCACACTTTGAAGGTGGCCGATGAGATAAATCATCAGGGTCATCGCCACGACAAAAGTGGTGGAGGTGGCCAAGGTGCTGAAAAAAATCGCGATCGCCGAGACCACAAAAAGTTTGGCGCCGATCAGCAAGAGGGCCTGCCACAACCGCGGATCCCGCGCTTCGCCCCGAATGGCCGCCACCACCTGGGCTTCCCCTCCCTCGGCGGCGATCAGCTGCATTTCCTTCCAACGTAGAACGAGCCAGAACACCCCGGCCATGATTCCCAACATCACGCCGAGCAAGGAAACCAACCCCAGATATTTTCCGGCCAAAAACTCCCATCGTCTCAAGGGGCGGCAAAGAGCGGTCAGGATGGTGCGGCGCTCGATTTCCGCCGGGATCAACTGGGCAGCCCCCAACAATCCTACCAGCAACCCGGTCAGGCTGATCGTGGCATATCCCAGATCTTTCAGGAATTTAAACTGCTCCTGAAACGAAAATTCCGCGAAATAGTTGGCTCCGGCCAAAAGCACCAGGGCGAAAATCAGCAGAATCGCAAAAACTTTCTGCCTCACCGCTTCCAAAAAGGTGTTGGCCGCCACGGCCCGGATGCGCCGCCAGCTCTCCCTCATTTCCTCTCCTTTTCGGGCAAGCTGCGGAGGAAATAGTCCTCCAGCCGCTCCCGTGGCGACCCTTCCTGCAACACCTCAGCCCCGTGCTGTTCCAGCCAGGCATGAAGTTCCCGGCATTGCGCCTGGCCCAGGCCTTTGGCCCGGACCTGCCACTCCCCCGTTTGGGTCAACAAATCCTCCAAACGACCTTCCCGCAGTTTCTCGCCACGGTGAAGAATGACGACCTGGTCCGCCACATCCTCCACCTGTTCCAGCAGGTGGCTGGAAAAAATCACGGTCTTGCCGCGTTCCTTGAGTTCCCGGATCAGATCGCGGATTTCCCTGGATCCCGAGGGATCCACTCCGGCCGTGGGTTCATCCAACATGATAATCTCAGGGTCGCTCACCAGGGCACCGGCCAAACCGGCCCGCTGCAGCATTCCCTTGGAGTAGGTCCGCAAGGGCCTCCGGCCGGCCTCTCCCCCGAGACGAACCAAGGCCAGAAGCTCATGCACTTTTTTTTCCAAGGCGAGACCGCCCATCCCGCTCAACTTTCCATAATACCGGATCAGCTCGGCTGCAGAAAGAAAGACGGGAAAGTAAGGGTTTTCGGGAAGAAAACCGATCTGTTTCCGCGCCGCCAGGGTGCCGGCGCGGCAACCACAAACTTCCGCGCGGCCGGAAGTCGGCCGAAGCAAACCGAGAATCATTTTCATGGCGGTGCTTTTTCCGCTGCCATTGGGCCCCAGGAGGCCAAAGACCTCTCCCCGTTTCACCTCGAGATCAAGCCCGCCTACCGCCAGGACCCGACCCCGTCCCCAGCCCAGCTTGAATTCCTTCCTCAAACC
>RGTE01000107.1 GCA_010025475.1 Verrucomicrobiota bacterium | reverse complement strand
TCTCCGGCCCGGGATCCTTTCTGTTACCGCGATGGCCGGAATGAACAGGCCTATTCCAAAGTCCTGAAAAAATTTGGGCAAGAGAACATTTTCGCCCGCACCGGCCTGCAGTTCATGGCCTTGAATACCCTTTACCAGATCGCAGCGGATGGATTTTCCGGACGTCCGGAGCTGGCCAAAGCCAAAACCATCCTGCCGATTGCGGACTACGTGAACTTTTTCCTCGGGGGCCGGCCGGCTTCTGAAGTCTCCCTGGCTAGCACCACCCAGTTCTACGATCCCCAAAAGCGGGAGTGGGCCCGGGATCTCGTGGAGGGCGTCGGCTTTCCATTCCGTCTTCTCCCGGAAATTGTCCCTTCGGGCACCCCACTGGGCAAAATTTCTCCGACGACTGCCCGGGCCACGGGCTTGCCTGCCTCCTGTGAGGTGGTCGCCTCCTGTTCCCATGACACCGGGGCGGCGGTGGTCGCCACTCCGGCCGAAGGGCAAGGGTGGGCCTATCTCAGCTCGGGGACCTGGTCTCTCCTGGGGGTGGAGAAAAAAAATCCGGTGATGTCGCCGGAATGCCTGCGATTGGGGATGACCAACGAGGTGGGATTCGACCACACCATCCGCCTCCTGAAAAACATCGCCGGCCTTTGGTTGGTGCAGGAGTGCCGGCGGGAGAAGGGATCTGGACTACGCCACCCTGACGAAATTGGCCGGGGAGGCCCAGCCGTTGGCCGTTCTGCTGGATCCTTTCCTCTCTTCCTGGAATGCGCCCGGGGAAATGACCGAGAGGATCACCGCCTATGCCCGCACCACCGGCCAGCCGGCTCCATCCTCTGACGGGGCTTTTGTCCGGACCTGCCTGGAAAGTCTCGCGATGGCCTACCGGGAAGTGTTGGAGTCCGTCGCGACCCTGACCGGGGAGAAGATCCAGACGCTTCACATCCTCGGGGGAGGGGGGCAAAACCGGCTGCTGAACCAGGGTGGTCGCCGGTCCGGTGGAAGCCACCGCCATCGGCAACCTGCTGGTGCAGGCGGCCGGACTCGGCCGTGTCCAAGGATTGGCCGGAATTCGGGCCATCGTCCGTGACTCTTTCCCCCTTGAGACCTTTCAACCCCAAGACCGCGGTCCCTGGCAGGAAGCGTGGAAGCGCTTTCAGGGACTGCGCCAAGCCGAAGGAAAAAAACCATGAAAACCCAACCCGAAAACCGCTGGCAGGACTCTGTGGCCAAATCCCTCGATCCGGTCGCCCGGCTCGTCTACCGCTCCAACCTGCGGCAACACCTCCTCCAAGATCACGGAAAAGGATCCGCTCACCGGCAAGGATACGGAAGTGCTCTGGGTGAAGGGTTCGGGGGGCGACCTGCGCACGGCAAAAAAGGACGGTTTTTCCTCCCTGTACATGGACAAACTTAGGGGCTTGCAGGGGAAGTATCTCGCCTCGAATCCCAAGGGGCCCAAGACCCCGGTGGAGGATTCGATGGTGGCGGCTTACTCCCACTGCACCTTTAACCTCAACCCCCGTCCCTCCTCGATCGACACGCCGCTGCACGGCTTTGTCCCGTACCGGCATGTCGACCACACTCATCCCAACGCGGCGATCTCGGTGGCGGCCTGTGCCAAGGGAAAGAAAGCGTGCGAGGAAATCTATGGCGACGAGGTGATTTGGACCGATTGGCAACGTCCCGGTTTCGATTTGGGGCTGAAGCTGGAAAAACTCTGTGCCGACCACCCCAAGGCCAAGGGGGCGATCATGGGCCAGCACGGCCTGATCAACTGGCACGAGGACGACAAAAAGTGCTACGAGCTCACCCTGGAGCTGGTGGGTCGCGCGGCGGCGGCCATCGCGAAAAAGGACAAGGGCGAAAAAACCTTTGGCGGTGCCAAATTCACCACCCCCGGCGACCCGGAACGGCGGGCCCTCTGGTTGGGGATCCTGCCTTGGCTGCGCGGGAGGGTTTCCGCCAACCAGCGGATGATCGGCACAGTCCAGGAGGATGCCACCATTCTGCGTTTCGTTAACAGTCAGGATGCCGCGCGGCTCGCCGAGCTGGGGACCTCCTGCCCGGATCACTTCCTACGCACCAAGATCAAGCCGCTCTACGTGCCGTGGAATCCGGCCAAGGGTGACCTCGCGCTCCTGAAACAAATGCTGGAGTACGGACTTTCCAGCTACCGCAAGGATTACGAGGCCTACTACACGAAACACCGCCGGCCGGATTCCCCTGCCATGAGGGATCCAAATCCGACCGTGGTGCTCATCCCAGGGTTGGGCATGGTCGCGTGGGGCAAATCCAAGAGCGAATCGCGAGTCACGGCAGAGTTTTACAACTGTGCCGTGGAGGTGATGCGTGGGGCCGAGGCGCTCGGCGGCTACATCAGCCTGCCGTCGCAGGAGGCGTTCGACATCGAGTACTGGTCGCTGGAGGAAGCCAAGCTCCGCCGGATGCCGCCGGAGCAGGAGTTGGCGCGGCAGGTGATTGCGGTGGTCGGGGCCGGTAGCGGGATCGGCAAGGAGACTGCGCAGCGTCTCGCGCAGGAAGGGGCAGCCATCGTCTCGGTGGACATGAATGAAAAGGCAGCCAAGGAAACCGCCGGCAACCTGGTTCAGAAACTCGGCGAAGGAATCGGCGTGGCGGGAACGGGGATCTCCGGTTGCGGGCCGGCCATCGGGCTGGCGGCCAACATCACCGACCGCGCCAGCGTCCGCGCCATGCTGGAGGAGGTGACCTACGCCTACGGCGGGTTGGACGGAGTGGTGGTGACCGCGGGGATATTTGTTTCCCCGGACCTTAACGGCCGCATCCCGGACGAGAAGTGGGCCCAGACCTACGCGATCAACGTGACCGGCTCCTACATCGTGGCGGACGAAGCCTACCGCATCTGGAAGGAGCAGAGTTTGCCGGCCTCCCTGGTCCTGACCACAAGCGTGAACGCGGTGGTGGCCAAAAAGGGGAGCCTCGCCTACGACACGAGTAAGGCGGCGGCCAATCATCTGGTCCGGGAACTGGCGATCGAGTTGTCTCCGGTGGTCAGGGTCAATGCGGTGGCTCCGGCCACCGTGGTGCAGGGGAGCGCGATGTTTCCCCGGGACCGGGTGATGGCCTCGCTGGCCAAGTACAAAATCCCGTTCTCGGAAAAGGAGCACGACGACGATCTGCGGACCAAGCTGGCGGAGTTCTACGCCCAGCGGACCCTGACCAAGAGTCCGATTACCCCCGTGGACCAGGCCGAGGCGGCTTTTCTGCTGCTCAGTCCGAAGCGGCTACCTCGTACCACCGGTCAGGTGATCCACGTCGACGGGGGCTTGGCGGATGGTTTTTTACGCTGACGGCTCACTTTTACCGTACGGCCCGCCTTGACTGAGGCTTTGAGCAAAGCCCCGGTCAGGCTATTTCTTTAACATGTCGCTGGAAACTCAGGCCCTGGAAGCGCCCCCCGAAAAGCCGGCCAAAAAAACGGCACCGGAGCCCAAGGCTGGCACATACCGGTTCCTGGGGAAAAACCGGAGTCTGCTGGCTATCTGCCTGATTTTGGCAGCTTCGATCCACGTTTTAGGGCTACTGGGTTTTGGAACCTACACCTTGTTCAAGGGCTCGGTCCCCCGGATGCCGTTTACCAGCGAGGGCGGGGTGCCGGTGGAGGATGTGGGTCTGGAAGCTCCACCCCAGGAGCAGAGCAACCGACGATGGAGTCCGAGACGACTCCGATGCCGACAGACACTTCCTCCGAGGACACCGTCCTTGCCACGGCCGGCCTGACCTCTGCCCTGCCTATCGCCTCTGCGCCCCCTGTGATTGCCCCCCCTCCGACCGCCGCCGCCTCCTCCGGAACGGAGAAAATGATGTCCCGTCCTTCGGTTCGACCGGGAGCCAAGGCCTCCGCCGTCAATTTCTTCGGGGTGAAAGGAGAAGGGACCAACGTTTACTTTGTCGTGGACGTTTCCGACAGCATGGTGGAGCAGGACAAGGGGGG
>RGTE01000106.1 GCA_010025475.1 Verrucomicrobiota bacterium | reverse complement strand
GCGGAAAATAAGAGCCGGTTCTACAGCCAAGCCAACCCAACCTTCACCGCCACCTACAGCAACTTTGTCAATGGGGACAGTGCCTTCGGTTCTCTTAGCGGGCTGCCCGGGTTTGACTGTGCCGCCAGCCCCACCTCGACCCCCGGGACCTACACCATCACGCCCAAAGTCGGCAGTCTCACCTCCACCAAGTACAACTTCTTTGCTTTTAACGACGGCACATTGACAGTTCTCAAACAACCCGGCTTCATTTCCATCACCGGCCTCATGAGCTGGACGTCTGACTGGGATGTTTCTAGTCGTGGCCAACCGTTGTTCGTAAACCTCAATCCGACCGGACTTTCCTATGTCATCACCTACAACGGATCGACCAACTTCCCCACGGCTCCGGGAACGTACACCACCGTGGCTACCATCGTGGATACCAACTACAGCGGGACTTGGACTAGCTCGGTTTCCGTCTCTAAAGCTACTCAGAGAATTTCCTTTGCCCCGCTGGCCTCCACCGTTCCGCTGAAGGATCTCACCAATGTAGCGATATCCGCTACCGCCAGTTCCGGTTTGCCGGTCACCCTTTCGCTGGATCCGGGGAGCGCCGCCAGTCTCGGCGGCACCCTGACCAACGGCACGGGATTCCTGAACAACATCCAGACCAACGGCACGGTCACCCTGAGGGCGGTCCAGGCGGGTGATGCCAATTATTTCAGTGCCACCAACACCGTCTCCATGAGCGTGGTGAAGAATCAGCAATCTGTCATCTCGTTCAGCAACATCCCCACGCTCACCTATAGCAACGGGCTGACCGTCCCGCTGAATGCCCAGACGGATTCAGGTTTGCCGGTGGTCTTCTCCGTGATAAGCGGTCCTGCGACGCTGAGTAGCAATATCCTGACAGTGACCGGTGCTGGTAACGTCCTTGTGAACGCGACCCAGCCAGGTAACGAGACCTACAACCCCTCTGCCAGGACGCTTTTACAAACCTTGGTGGTCGACAAAGCCAGCAATAACATCTCTTTCAACCTGAGTTCTCTGCCAGCCCTGACCTACGGGGATGCTCCGATTGACCTCAAACCCTACGTCAGTGGTGTTCCTGCCGGCCTCACTCCGTCCTTTAGCGTGGTGGTGGGCGGGCCCGCCACGATCAGCAACGGGATTCTTACCCTGACCGGAGCCGGTCCGGTGACGGTGCGCGCCTGGGTGCCGAATTCTGACAACTACTACTCGTCCCCCTCGGTGGATCAGACGATCCAAGTGGGCAAGAAGGCGCTGACCATCACGGCGGTCAGCACCAACCGGCCAGCCGGGCAGGCGAATCCCTCTTTCAATGTTAGTTACACCGGGAGGCTGGGTAGCGACGTGCTCCAGAATCCTCCCGTGGTCAACACCCTTGCCACCGCCTCCTCGCCCACCGGGACCTACCCCTTGACCCCGGCCGGGGCCTCCAGCCCGAATTATAATATCTCCTATACGCCTGGAACCCTGACCGTCACCCAAACTTCCGTCTCCTCCTCGGGCTTCAGCTGGTCCACCTCCATCGACCCCATTGCATACGGCACGCCGCTTTCGGGCACCCAGCTCAACGCGGTCAACCCGTCGGTGGCCGGAACAATCACCTACAGCCCGGCGGCGGGTGCGGTCCTGCCCGTGGGAACCCACAGCGTGGTGGCCACCTTCACGCCCAGCGACACCAACAGCTATTCCGTCACTACCATCACCAACACGGTCATCGTGACCAAGGCGTCCCTGGTGGTGACAGCAGAGCCCAAGAGCAAGGTGGCGGGACAGAGCGATCCTGTCCTGACGTATCAGTTGGCCGGAACCACGGCGGGGAGCGACACGCTTTCTGGCACCCTGGGTCGGACTTCCGGCGAATCCCGCGGCACCTATCCGATCAACCTCGGCACCTTGGCGGTCTCCCCGTCCTCCTCGGCGGGAAATTATACGATTCAGTTTGTCTCGGCCGACTTCACCATCACGGCCGATTCCGCCTCCGTGATCAGCTCCTATGACGGCACGAACGCGGTGCCCTTGGTAGAGGATTACGAGGCCATCAGTGTGACCGGCGTGGATGCGGGCAACGTGGCCGCCATCAACACGGCGATCGCCTTCCTCTCCTCCACTGCGACGGACAGCAAGGATGAGGTTCAGGCCATCGTGAACGCCTACGGGTTGATCCTTTCGGAATCGGGTGAGGGGCTCACCGACCTAAACTCGGCCTACAATCCCACCTTCCTCACCTACCAGACGATCGGGGTGAACCTGGGAACCCTGACCACCACTTATCCCACGGCGATCGGCCTGCTCAACGACATCGTGCGGCGGCAGGGAGCCTTCGGGGTGGACACGTTGACGGAGGTGCAGAACCTGGCGGGGATCGTCGAACGGTTGATGATCACGGCGGCGGGCGGCACCCCCAGCCCGGCGTTGACGGCCGCGGACATGACCTTGATCGGCCTGAGCGGGGTGACCAGTTCCAATCTATCCACCTTCCTGGCCAGCGTGGCGGCCACGGCCAACGACGGCACGGGGATCGACACCTTCACCGAGCTGCAGACCTTGGCGCAGACCCAGTCCGGTGCCTTGGCGGCCATTTCCGCCGCCGCCCAGGCCAACAACGCGACTGACCTCGAGCCCTCGGCCGGAACCTACGCGACCGCGGGGGTGACCGGGGTTACCGCAGACAACCTGGCTTCCATCAACAGCGCCCTGAACAGTGCGGGCGTGATCGGAACTTCCGCCGACACCACGGCCGAGGTGCAGGCGATCGTGAACGCATTCAACGCCATTCTCACCGCGGCGGACGGCCAAGCGGACGGGGATGCTGCTCCCACGGCTGCCCAATACTCCGCCATCGGGGTCACCGGGGCTAGCGGCACGGCGATGGTGGCTCTCCTCGGCGACGTGATTGATGGCAAGCAGACCCAACAGGTGAACACGGTGGCGCTCGTCCAAGCCTTGGCCGATGCTGCCAAGTCGGTGTTGGATGCGGCCGCCGGAACCTCGAACAAGCCCACCTTGGCAGAGCTTGGCCTGCTGGGGATCGGCGGGGTGACGGCGGACAACTTGGCCTCCGTACAGGCCGCCATCCGGGCCACGGCGGATAGCGGCACGGGTGTCGACACCTTGGCCGAGCTGCAGGCGGTGGTGAACTCCGGGATCCGCGATGCGCTGCGCCAGGCGGCGCAGAACAACAGCGCGACCGGCAGCAGTCCCTCCGTCGACGACTACGCGGCCGTCTCGGTCACCGGGGTGGATGCCACCAACTTGGGGGCGATCAACAGCGCCCTGAATAGTGCGGGCATCACGGGTTCCTCGGTTGATACCTCGGCCAAGATCCAGCTGATCGTTGATGCCTACAATGCGATCCTGGGGGCGGCTGATGGCTTGGCGGACGGCGACAGTAAGCCGACCTGGGTTCAGTACGGGCAGATCGGGGTTACCGGGGTGACGGCCGGGGCCGCGACCAATCTTTTGGGCGAGGTGATCGATGGCAAAAGCGGGGCCGATGTGAACACAGTGGCCAAGGTGCAAGCCTTGGCGGACGCCGTGAAGGCGGTGATGGATGCTGCGGCGGGTGCCTCCGGCGTGCCTTCCTTGGCCCAGTTGCAGCTCCTCGGTATCACCGGGGTGAATGCATCCAATTTGGCGGCCTACCAGGCGGCCTTGCGGAACACGGACGACAACGGAACCGGGGCCGACAGCTTGGTGAAGATGCAGTCCTTGGTGCCTACGATCGTGGCCAACGACGATTCGCTGCCCCGGGACGGCGGGTCCGGTGCGACCACCAAGATCGCGATGAGCCAGCTTCTGACCAACGACTCCTACAGCACACCCTCAGCTCCGACCGTGAGCCTGGTTTCCGGGGCGACGGCCCAGGGCGGCACGGTGTCGATCGACAACGGGTGGATCGTCTACACCAGCTCCTCGAGCCTGTCTTCCTCGTCCACGGACAGCTTCCTCTACCGGATCACCGACAGCCTGGGCAACACGGC
>RGTE01000105.1 GCA_010025475.1 Verrucomicrobiota bacterium | reverse complement strand
AGATTCCTTAAATTTGATTTTAAAACTTAAACTAGACTCCCCAATCCCCGTACATCTTCTCCAGCGCTTTGCGCACCGCTGCCTCGGTCCGGGGCTCCGCACTCACCCCCTGCAACACCGGCAGTTTACCCAACAGTCCCACCAGCCGGTGGGCCAGCGACTCCATGATCTTCTTCTGGAAACGGCCACGGGGTCCAACCCCTCCGCCCAAAAGGGCACGCACTTTCGCCGCCGGCACCCTCCAGGCTTTCACCGGAGTTTCCGCCACCACCGTGGCCGAACGCGGCTTGCCCGTGAGGATGGAAAGCTCGCCAATCAACTGCCCCGCTCCCGGTCGGGCCAAAACCAACGGCTCACGGCCACTGATTCTTTTCTCCACCCGCGCCCTTCCGGATAGCAGGATGAGCAGTTCGCGGGCCTTGTCCCCTTCCGACACGATCACCTCGCCGCGCCCGAACATGCACGCCTTCCCGGAGGGAAAGATGCTTTTCCATTTGCGCGCTCCGGATGCCATCCCAACACTCTACCCTCAGTTGACCTTGCCCTTCCAGCCCTCTCCATGACCGCCCCCTCCATCGCCGGCACCCGCGAAAAAAACCTGCTCCTCGCCCTGGGATTTTGCGGCTTGGACGTAGTGCTGATGGCCGGTGCCGCCTGGTACTCAGACTCCCTCGCCATCCTCAGCGACCTGCTTAAGGAAAGCACCGATTTCCTCGCCGTCCTTGCCTCCTTTCTGACTACGGCATCGGCAAGCTGGAGAACCTGGTCAGCCTCTTCATCGGCCTCGTCATGGTGGGTTGTTCCCTCTTCCTGCTCACCCAGGTGATCAACCACTTTCACCATCCGATTCCCACCCGCGGCACCTTGCCGGGCATTGTCATCTTTACGCTGTATGCGTTCATCGGTTTCGGTATTTGGGCGCGCAATAGATGGATTCTTCGCCACCAACACTCCCCGATCATCGAATCCCAGGCCCGCCTCTGGTTTTCCAAGGCCTGCTTTGACGCCTTCATGGCGACGGCCCTGATTCTGGAACTTCTTTTCCGCTGCCAGCCCTGGAGTTTCTACCTGGATCCCCTCGCCTCCCTGCTGGGGGTCGCCTTCATGCTGCATGCCGCCTAGGCCATCAGCTCTTCCTCTGTGGACGACCTGATGGACGCTACTTTGGGGGAAACCACCCAACTCCAGATCCTCCGACAGTTGGTCCGGCATATGGATGACTACGAACGGCTCCACAAGGTCCGCAGTCGCCGTTCAGGCTCGCACATTTTCGTGGAGGTCTTTCTGGAATTTGATTCCAACCTACGGATGGCCGAGGTGGAGACACGGATCGACCGCCTCCGCCAGGCCATCGCCGAGACCATCCCCGGCGCCGATGTTTCTATCCTCCCCCACGCGCCTTAGCCGTTTTGATCCTTGGCAAGATCCGGACTTCGGGCGGGTCTTCCATCCCCGGGATCAGATTCGGGACTGTTTTTGCCGGGGAAGAAAAACCGGAATCAGCGCGCAGCCTGGAGGTGCGCCTCCACAAACCAAAGCCACTTGTCCGTTCCCCGGGAAATCTCCGTGAAGATATCCGCCGTGTCCTTGTCGCCCGCTCGATCGGCGGCATCAATCGCCACCCGGAGCAGCTTGCCGTATGCCGCCAGGGCGGACGAAAGGGCCTCCACGTGCTCCCGACCCGCACCGCCACGGGCTCCGTAAGGCTTCAGGTGGCTGTGGGCCACCACGCTTTGAATGGAGCCGTCCGCCACCCCGCCGAGCTGCACCACCCGCTCAGCGATCAGATCCACATATTCCTCCACATCCCCGTTCACCTTGTCAAAAAGCTCGTGAAGGGCGATGAAATCAGGCCCCTTCACGTTCCAGTGGGCCAACTTGCACTGGGTCTGCAGATCGATCGAATCCATCAGCCGGGCATTCAGAAGCGTAATCATTTTTTTCCGCAACGAGGCGGGAAGGTCGTTTTTTGTGGGGTAACTCTTTGCTTTCATCGTCCAAAAAGATTCCGACAGGAGAGAGACAAAGTCAATGAAGCCGAAACGAATCCCCGCGATGACACAAACTGATCTGTCCTGATTTTAATCCTGTCGGCGCCTGTTTACTTTTTTTTCTTCGTCGCAGCTTTCCCTCGGCCCTTCGTCAGCCATCCCGACTTGAAATAATCCTCCAGCCCTTCCTCCAGGCTATACTTCGGCTCGATCTTCAGGTCCCGCTTGGTCGCCGTCATATCCGCCTCAGTGTGCGGCTGGTAGAAAGGATAAGGGCAGTCGAAATACTCCGGCTTAAACTTCGTCTTCAGCACCTTGTTCAGCCCCTCGATCATCTCGTTGAAGCTGCGGGGCTGGCCGGATCCCGCATTCCACACCCCGCTCTTGCCCGACTTCAGCGCCGCGATCGTCATCGCCACGATGTCCTTCACGTAGACAAAGTCCCGTTTTTGCTCGCCGTATTTGAAGATCCTCGGCCTTTTTCCGGCCAGCATCTGCCCCGCCAGGTGCCAGGCCATGCTCGCCGGCACTCCCTTGTGCCCCTCCCGTGGTCCATACACGTTGAAGTAGCGTAGCCCCGCCATCTGCCAGCCCGCCTCCTCCGCCTTCACCGCGCGGGCCAGATTTTCCAACTGCACCTTGGAGAAGGCGTAGGCGTTGGCCGGTGCCAGCGGGTCCCCGATCCGGTTCACCCCCGCCCGAATCCCGTAGGTCGCGGCGCTGGAAGCGTAGACGATCGGGGTCTTCCCGGGCCGCAAATAATCGAGCAGCCGGCGAAACCCCTCCACGTTGTCGTGGGTCTGGATTTTCTGGTCTTGAAGGGTCGTATCCGTGATCGAGGCCAGGTGAAACATTGCGTCGGGACGGCGGCCGTGAAATTCGTTCTCCCAATCCATCCGGGAGACATCGGCCGCCACAAAATCGCCCTTGAATCCCTCCAGATTGGGGAAGGATCCGCTCCGGAAATCATCGATCACCGTCAAAGCGGCTGCCGGGAACTCCTCCTGCAGGCGGAGAACCAAGTTCGAACCGATAAATCCGGCCCCTCCCGTGACCCAAATCGACTTCATCTTTTTAAGCTTATATAGATAAAAAGTTATTCCCAAATAAAAAAAACGTCTCTAGATAAGCCTATTACTTTGATGAATGCCCGACAGATAGCTCTGCTTAACAAGGACTTAAGTCTTTCCTATGGATTCAAAAAATCCACCTGGAGAGCCTTTGTTTTTGCGATTTCTTGGTCGTTCTTAACAACTTGTTGGTCTCAACAAAAGACCTCTGAACCTGGCTCCCCCATGTTTGGAGAGGATGTGGTCACTCTTTCAGCTGAAACCGCCGGCCTTTTCTCGATCGGAAATTCCAACGACTACCGGTACCTGCCCCAGCTAATCACGGTGGGATGGCAACTGGACGAAATCGGCAATGATGGCTGGAACCGGGGCAACACAGAGTTCCTCTTTAGCGGGATGTACGCCCCGGTCATTCACGGCCCAAACCCTTGGTTCACCGGCGGTCTCTTCGGCCCCCGCTATAACTTCATCCAGGAAGGGTGGCCCGTCATCCCCTATCTCGAATCCCGCGTCGGCTTCATGTTCACCAACGCCACCGGTGCCCCCGAATCCCAAGGACAGGATTTCTGCTTCAGTTTCACCATCGGTGCCGGCATCCGGATCCCGGTCACGGAGCGACTTTCGGTCAACCTCGGTGCTCTTTACCAGCACATCTCCAACGGCGGCCTTTCCGAACCGGAACATGAAAACGTGGGCCTCGATTCGCTCGGCCCCACCCTTTCCGTCAGCTGGGCATTCTAAGCTGCACGCTAGGTAGGCCACTTCTGACAGAAGTGGCGCACCTTTTATCAAAAGGGGCCATCCTGGCTGGCATTTTAACCTGGCCGCTTTTTTCCCAAATTATTCACATATCATAGGGATCCTTAAAACTCGCTGATGGCTAGGGATATGCCTTCGGTTTACTGTCTCGGTTTATGGCCTTTTCCCTAACTTGTTCACTTATCACGTAGACCCACTTTTTATGCTCGAAACGCGTGATCTGCATAAAAC
>RGTE01000104.1 GCA_010025475.1 Verrucomicrobiota bacterium | reverse complement strand
GGGGTCGCTAGAACTTTCCGATGGCCGGGAAATACAAAGTGTTTGTCACGGATGGGGTGTCGCCGAGCGGGGTCGACGTGCTCAAAGCCTGCCCGCAGATCGAGGTGATCGAAAGTGCCACCCTCAAGGAGAAGGAACTTTGCGAAAAGTTGAAGGGCTGTGACGCCCTTGTGGTCCGTAGCCAGACCCAAGTGAACAAATCGGTCTTGCAGGCCTGCCCGACCGTCCGGGCCGTGGGCCGGGCCGGAGTGGGGGTCGACAACGTGGACGTGGATGCCGCCACCGAGCGGGGAGTGATCGTGATGAACACCCCGGCCGGCAACACGGTCAGCACGGCGGAGCAGGCTTTCACCCTTTTGCTGGGATTGGCCCGTCACCTGCCGCAGGCGCACGCTTCGATGGCGGCGGGGCAGTGGGACCGAAAAAGTTTCCAGGGCACCGAGCTCAACGGAAAAACCCTGGGCATCCTCGGCATGGGGAGGATCGGGGGCGAGGTGGCCCGGCGGGCGATCGCTTTCGGAATGAGGGTGATGGCCTATGACCCTTATCTTTCGTTGGCCAAAGCCCGGAGTTTGCAGGTCGAGCTGATTGACCGGATCGAGGATCTGCTTCCCCACTGCGACTTCCTGACCATGCATCTGCCGATGACCGAGGAGACCAAAGGGATTCTGAATGAGGAAAGAATCAAACTCTGTCGCAAGGGCGTAAAGATCGTGAACTGCGCACGCGGCGGTTTGATTGGTGAGACGGTTTTGTTGAAGGCGATCGAAGCGGGACAGATCGGGGGAGCGGCCTTGGACGTCTATGAGGAAGAGCCGCTCGCGGCGGATCATCCGCTGCGCAAGGCCAAGAAAGTCATCCTAACCCCGCACCTTGGGGCATCGACGGCGGAGGCCCAGGAAAGTGTGGGAATCGAGATCGCCGAGGCGATCCGCGATTACCTCACCGAGGGGGCGGTGCGCAACGCCGTGAACATTCCGAGTGTGGATGCGCGGACCATGGCCAAGCTCCGCCCGCAGATCGATTTTGGTTTCCGTCTGGGCCGGTTGCTTTCCCAGATCGCCCCGGCGCGCTGCGATCGGCTGAGCATCAGCTACGCCGGGAAGATTGGGGAAGAGGAGACGACGCCCATCACCCGAAGCATCCTCAAGGGATTCCTTTACGGGGCCGGCGGGGCGGATGTGAACGAGGTGAACGCGCCGAAGATGGCGGCCAATCTTGGCCTGAAGGTGACGGAGTCCAAGCAGGCGGAGCCCGGAGAGTATGCGGAGCTGATCTCGGTCCGAGCTGGCCAAGACAGCCAGGAGGCGGAAGTGAGTGGGACGTTCTTTGGGACGAGTCCCCATATCGTCCGGATCAACGATCAGTGGATGGAGGCACGTCCGGAAGGGTACCTGTTGTTGATGGAGAACAAGGATCGACCGGGAATCGTGGGTTGGATCGGGACGCTGCTCGGCAAGCACAAGGTCAACATCGCGAGTATGACTTTGAGCCGGAGCGCGCCGGGATCGAAGGCATTGAGCGTTCTGAATCTTGATTCTGAACCCGGGGAGGCTGTTTTGAAGGAGATGTTGGCCGACAAGGACATCACCGCCGTCCGGGTGGTGAAGATTTAGCTTCAAATCCACTGCCGCAGAGGGAGGCACTATAATATCGTTTAGGTTAACGGTTACGTTTGAAATGTAGGTGACTGGATTGTTATTGGCATTGAGTTATCAAGATATCCGGCCTTGTTCAAAGTCGTTGATGGACAATACTTGGCAGAGATGAGTCACAGTATTCTTCAAAAGTTATTCACAGGGTGGTTCTGCGGTTGTCCGCATCCGTTTAGATGAAATTGGAGAGATTTTCAGGAGATCGGGAACAGGTCGGCCGAAAATTTGCCGAAGTAATGGTGGGTCTCTACGGGGAAACTCCGGAGAACGCCAAGCCGTCCCCCTACTCCGGAGGGAGGAAGGCCGGCATGGAAGCCTTGGCAAAGTTTTCCGTTCATGGATACGCCAACACGCGGAACAAAATTCACGGAAATGTCTCGCGCCTGTCCTTTTACATCCGTCACGGGGTGCTGGGGTTGCGAGAAGTGGCGGAGAGTGTGAGGAACCGATTCGGACGTTCCTACGATGCGGTTAAATTTTGGCAGGAATTGGGTTGGCGGCAGTTCTGGCGGCTGGTGTACGCGCGGTTGGGGGATCGGATTTATGAGGATCTCGAACCGCCCAAAGTCAACCTAGGTAAAGATTTTCCAGAGGAGTTGCCGGAAGAGATTCAAGCAGGGAAGACCGGATTGGTCTGCATGGACGAATGTGTCCGGGAACTCACTCAGACGGGATACATGCACAACCACGCCCGGATGTGGTTCGCTTCCTTCATCATTCACTTCAGAAAACTGGGCTGGAAGGCAGGGGAAAGGTTTTTTTACCGCCACCTCCTCGACGGGGATCCGGCCAGCAATGCCCTTTCCTGGCAGTGGGTGGCTTCCACCTTCAGTCATCGCCCCTACCTCTTTAACAAAGAGAACATCCAGGAAAACGGGGGGAAGAAGTGGTGTGAGCGGTGCCAAGCCAAGTGTCCATTCGATGCGACCTATCCCGAGTTGGAAAAAAGGCTCTTTTCCTTGTGAAGACCATGGTCTGGCTGCACGGGGACTCCCTTTCGGATCAGGATCCCGCTGCATTGAGATATCCCGGAGCAGACCGTGTGTTTGTCTTTGACCGGCTGTTTTTGAAGCAGGCCCAACTGAGTTTTAAGAGGCTCTTTTTCCTTTATGAATGTGCCGCCGAGGCGGTGCAGGAAATTCGGCTCGGGGAAATCGTGGAGGAGCTCCAGGAGGCCATCCGGCAAAGGGGAGCGGAGCGGTTGGCCGTGACCGAATCGGTCTCCCCCCGCTGGAAGGAGGTGGTGGCGGAATTGAAAAAGAAGATTGAGGTGGAGGTGGTGCCCGCGGCCGGGATGGTCGATGTTCCGGACGGCTTCGAGGCGAAAAGATTCACTCCTTTTTGGAAAAAGTTCGGGAGAGAGTGGGAAGGATGAGGGCTTTTTTTCTGGCACTCTTTTGGGCTGGGGCGTGCTTTGGCCAGTTTCCCGCCGATGCCGTGATCCTCGAGACGTCCGAGAGAGGGGAAACCTTGCTGCTGGCGGGCCAGGAAAGGGATCTGGATGTGCCGCGGGAGCCGGCTTCCACCTTCAAGGCGGTGATTGCCTGGGCGGCGCTGGATCGGGGTTTGGTGAAGGATGTGGAAGCGCCCCTACCGGGGGCGGAGGGAGAGAATCTGCGAATGGCGTTACAGAAATCGCTCAATCCCCCGTTCGACCTTTTGGCCGTGGAGCTCGGAGGCGATGTGCTGGGAAAGTACGCCGGGCGCAGTGGCCTGATTCAGGGCGAAATTCCCGCAAGGTGGATGGAAGGAAAGGAGAAAGAGGCCCGGCATGGGGCGGATCTGATGACCACGATTCGGCTTGAGCATCAAGTGGCGGTGGCCTGGATGACGGGAAGACCGCCTTGGGACGGGCCGGCGGGGCAGAAGTTGCAGGAAGCGCTACTTTGGAAGGGGGCAGGAAAACCGATCCGGGCCAAGACGGGGACGTTTGGAGGGTCGGTCTGGGTCACGGGGTATGGGCCAGGAAAGGCGGTGACCGTTTGGCTGCCCGGAGGTGTGCCTCGCCGACCTGAAGCCTTGAAGATTTTCTTCAGCCGCTGGGAAATCCCCGTTCCGGCCTCCTAATAAGAAATTCCGGCCGTCGGCCGTGGGGCAAAAGGTTCCCGGTTTTTTCGCAAAAAGGCTCAATAAGTAGGATTGAATCCTTGAGGAAAGTTCTGGGGATCAGCACTCTGAAAGTTCCATGATCTCCCGCTACTCCCGGCCGGCGATGGCCGGAATCTGGACCGAGGAAGGCAAGCTCCGCCGATGGCTGGAGATCGAGGTTTTGGCGTGTGAAGGCATGGCCCGCAAAAAGATCATCCCCACCAAGGACGCCCGCATCATCCGCCGCCGGGCGAAATTCAACCTGCGCAAGGTCCAGAAAAACGAGGCCCGCACGAGGCATGACGTGCT
>RGTE01000103.1 GCA_010025475.1 Verrucomicrobiota bacterium | reverse complement strand
GGCGAGGTTGCTGGGGATGACGAGCCATGTTCACCTGATCCTGCCTTTTTTTTGCGCGCTGGTCTATGCGGTCGGCGCCCTTCTGCTGAAGCGGGCCATGGAGTTGGGGAAATCCCCGAGAGATGTTCTGGGGCGCTGCAACCTGGCCATGGCGGTCTGTTTTCTCCCGCTGTCGATATGGGCCCGCATGCCGCCGGCAAGTTTATCGATTTGGGTCTGGCTATCCCCGCTGGCGTGCTCGGCTTTATTTTTTCTGGGTCAAGTGGGCACGTTTCAGGCTCTCCGGGGTGGGGATGTCTCGGTGGCCACGCCGATTCTCGGAACCAAGGTGGTCATCACGGCCCTTTTGGGGGCGGTTTTTTTGCCGGGAGGGATCGGTCCGCATCTTTGGCTGGGAGCGTTCCTGTGTACGTCGGGAGTGGCTTTGGTGGGGTTGCAAATCGGTCATCGCAGCGGCAAGGCCGTTCGGGCGGTGGGGTGGGGCCTGTTTGCAGCCACGGTCTTTTCGCTGACAGACGTGATCGTTGCGCGCACGGCCCGGGAGATGGGATTTTGCCTCTTCGGACCGGTGATGATGTCCGGCATGGCCGCCCTTTCATTCTTTTTGGTGTCCTGGCCCCCAAACAAGGCCACGGAGAATCTTCTTGGAACAAAGTGGATGTTGGCAGGTGTGGCCCTGATCGGAATCCAGGCCGTGGGGCTTTATGCGATGATTGCCCTGTCGGGAGATCCCGTGGGGGTAAACATTCTGTACGCCCTCCGGGGGCTATGGTCCGTCCTCTTGGTGGCTTGGGTGGGAAAATGGCTGGGAAACAAGGAAGCCAACCTGCCTCGACCCGTGTTATTTCTGCGCGGATTAGGGGCGGCTTTTCTTTTCGGGGCGGTCTGGGTGGTGTTGGGTTAGCGTTGGCGAAGAAAGGGCAGGCAGGTAGAAAAGGGAAATGCCGCTGGCCTCGCTGTTTTCCAGTCAGATTGGGTTGGAGACTTCCGATCCTCTGCAAGTGGTGATCGTTTTGGTGGCGGGGATTCTCCTCCAGGTTTACGGCGCCAAGTTGCTGGTCGGGGGAGGGGCGGGACTCGCGCGTCACTTCGGGGTCCATCCATTGGTGATTGGATCGACCGTGGTGGCATTTGGAAGTTCGGCCCCTGAGCTTTTCATCAGTCTGTGGGCTGCGGGCAAAAGCCAGGGGGATATTGCGGTGGGTAATGCCGTTGGCTCGGTCATCGCCAACATCGGTTTGATTCTGGGTCTTTCGGCAGTTGCCCGACCTTTGCGGTTTCGGCCGCAGCTTTTTCATGCGGAGGCCCCCATCATGGTGGCGGCGGCCGCGTTGGCGGCTTTTCTTTTGCGAAACAGTTGGATTGGAAGATTTGAGGCTTCGTTGCTCTGTTTTGGTCTGGTGGTTTATGCGGTCTTTGTCTGGTTCTCCGCCCAAGTGGAGGCCGACAGCGCGGTCATTGAGCGTATGGAAAAAGATCTTCCAGCGTCCGGGGCCTCGCGAAGGGTCGAGCTGGTCCAGGTGGTGGGAGGCGTCGTCTTGCTGGTGGCCGGTTCGCGATATTTGGTCAAGGCAGCAGTCACCGGGGCCGGCATGGTGGAAATGACGAACTCTGCCCTTTCCCTGGCGGCGATTCCTTTGTTGGCGAGTGCGCCTGAGCTCTTCGTTCTCATCACTGCTTTGGCCAAGAAGGAGAAGGAGCTGGCTGGAGGCGTGGTGGTGGGGGCCTGCATCTTCAATTGCCTCGGCGTACTGGGACTTTCCGCCCTGCTGCGACCCGTGTTGGCTCCCAACATCAACCAAATGGATCTTGGGGTGATGCTGATTGCCACGATCGCGGTATTGCCGCTGTTGCAGGCGGGGCCACGCCGGCGGCAGGCGATCGGGGCGGGACTTTTGGTGGGCTATGGTCTTTATCTGACCCAGCTTTTGGGGCGCCACATCCACCAAGGTTTGTGAAGCCATCGCGGGTGGAGCCGAGGGGGTGGGCGGCCCGGCAAGGCGCCATTTCCCAGGTGGTGGCAAAGCTGGAACATCGGGTTAGCCGGGAACACGGGCTGACGATTCAAGAGTTGATGCTCGCTTTGGAAGGGAAGGGGCACGCCGCCATGGTCACGGTCCTTTCGCTTCCGTTCAGCCAACCCATCCAGATTCCCGGGCTTTCGGTGCCCTTTGGTATCATTTTGTTTTACAGCGGACTCCGGATCGCCTTTGCGCAGCAGCCTTGGCTGCCGGGGTGGTTGATGCGGAAAAAAATTCCGCCCACGACCGCGATGGGATTATTGGAGGGGATGCGCAAAGTGTCCCGGATGACGGAGAAAATTCTCCATCCTCGTTGGGCCTTTTTATGCCGGCGGCCGGTGCTGCACCGGCTTCATGGAATTCTCATCGCCTTCCTTTCCATCCTGCTGGCTCTGCCCCTGCCGATTCCTTTCAGCAATATGTTGGCGGCGGTACCCATCCTTTTGCTGGCCTTGGCCCTGCTGGAGGATGACGGTTTCTTCCTGATCGCGGGATATTTGGCCGCCATCCCCTGCATCCTGTTTTTCGGGGTACTCTTTTTGTTCGGTCCGAAGGCAGTGACGGCCATTTGGGGTTGGTTGACTTCGTTTTTGTAGGATTTCGGCGCTCTTCCCCGCCGGCCAAAATCCCGTATCTTTTCCTTTCTCAAAGGGATCTATACTACGGATAAAGTATTATAAAATACTGATATGGAAGGATTTATACTTAGCCTACTGATCTTCGCCAACGCCTTCTTTGTGATGGCCGAGCTGGCGGTGGTTTCCAGCCGGAGGAGTACCCTGCGACAGAGGTCCGAGGCTGGCGACGGCGGCGCGAAAGCGGCTTTCGAGCTGGCTTCCTCGCCCAGTGCCTTCCTTTCCACGGTCAGCGTGGTGATCACGATGATCTCGATTCTTTCCGGAGCCATGGGAGGAGCCGTCCTCGCTAAACCGGTGGCGCAGCGCTTGGTGAGCTGGAATGTGCCCCAGGCTGTGGCGGATCCGGTTTCCCTCTTCCTAGTGGTGCTGATCATCACGGTGGTCTCCATCATCTTCGGGGAACTTCTGCCGAAGCGTCTCGCCCTGGCCCACAGCGAGACGATTGCGGCGCGTCTTTCCCGTCCGATCCAGGCGGTGGCCGTGGGTCTGGGACCGATCGTCCGTTTCCTCAGCTGGATCACCGACACGCTGGCGGCGCTCTTCGGGGTGCGCTCGTCCGGCGAGACTGTCCCGGTCAGCGACGAGGAACTCCGGCATCTGCTCGAACAGGGAAAACGGGCCGGGGTGTTCAGTTCCACCGAGCAGGGAATGGTCGAGCGGGTGTTGCGGCTGGACGAGATGCGGGTGGAGGAGTTGATGACGCCCAGCATCCGGATCGTCTGGATCAACGCGGACGAGGCGCCGGATGTGACGTGGCGGGCCCTCGTGGCCAGCGGCCATTCCCATTTCCCCGTTTACCGTGGCAGCCGGGAAAACATTCTCGGGATTGTTTCGGTCAAGGCGCTCTGGGCCAACATGGCGGTGGGGTTGCCGGCCTCCCCGGCAGATCTGGCCACCCAGGCCCTGATTATCCCGGAAACGATTCCGGCCTTGCGGGCGTTGGAGCAGCTGCAAAAGGCGCGCCAGCGGGTGGCCTTGGTCAGTGACGAGTTCGGCAACATCACCGGGATTCTCAGTCTGCTCGATCTTCTCGAGGCGATCGTGGGGGAACTGCCCTCGCAGGAGGATCGTCACAAATTGCGGGCCATCCGGCGGGAGGATGGATCGTGGCTGGTCGACGCGACCCTGCCGGTGGAGGAGTTTGCCAGCGATCTGGGCAAGGCGGCCGACTACTTCCAACTGGACGGGGATTTTCAGACGGTGGGCGGCTTCGTGGTTCACCGCTTGGCGCGAATTCCCAAGGAGGGCGACTTTATCGAATACCGGGGACACCGGTACGAGGTGGTGGACATGGACCGGCACCGGCTGGACAAGGTGTTGGTCTCACCCCTCAAGGGTTGACGGTTTGCGGAGAACCGGAAAGGGCGCAATGATGAAAGAGAATTTATGGCGGGGTAGCCAAGTGGTAAGGCAGGGCTCTGCAAAAGCCCCATTTCGTCGGTTCGATTCC
>RGTE01000102.1 GCA_010025475.1 Verrucomicrobiota bacterium | reverse complement strand
CTTGGCCCCTTTGTTCCATATGTAGACGTTGAAGTCCCGGGTTTTCATCGTGGCGTCCACCGCCGCGCCTCCTTTCGGCCCCATCACCGCCTGGGCCGACGAGGAGCCAAAATGTTCTCCGCTAGCCCAGCGACTGACTGCCCCGTTGTTCATCAACAGGATGACAAGGTCGTTGTCCGTTCCCCCAACGTCGATGCCCAAGGTCCCGCCATCTGTGGTGATACCGACCGGGCCACTCCAGCCATTCTCGGTCCTGGCCAGCAGGATGCCGTCCCCACCGGAGCCGCCGATGCCGATGGCAAACCCGGTCACATTTAAGATCACGATCCCCTTGGCATCCTTGAGCAGTTCCAGGTTCAGGATCTCCTCGCGCTTAAAGCGGCCGAAGATCTCGGCGGCCTGGGGAACGAGTTTGTCCAGCGACTCGGCTTTCACCGGTAGGGTGAGGACGGCAAGGAGAGCCGGGAGTATCAGTTTACGGAGGTGGTTCATGCGGTCGTTTCCTTTCGTTTTGGATGAATTCCCAGCATCCCGCCTGCCCCGAGCCCCCGCAAGGCAGAAATCAGTCGGCGGTGGATACGGTTTCCTTTCTCATGAAGGTCGGCGCGATTTGGGCGGTGAACTCTTTCAGCATCTGCACGGTCTGCGGCTCGTTTTTCCCCCCCGACACAAAACCCTCGGTCACGATCGACATTACAATGACGTAGGCCCAGCGGTGGTTAAGATTCTTGGTGATCCGGTCGTAGCTGGTTAGGAAAACCCGTCGCCAGTGATTGGGCGTCGTCACATTTTTGCCGACAAACCAGTAAAAGTAATGGGCGTAAAGGTTTCGGCGGTCACCCGGCCCCACCTCCACCTGCCGAACCAGGCTGAGATTCATCACATCCAGATCCGAACCGTCCGCCAAGGCCACCCGCTCGATCTTGCCACCTCGCATCGACCATCCTTGGGCCGGGAGACAGACCTCGGGGCGGTGGATGCTTCTCTTCTCGCCCCCGCTCAGGACGATGGAAGCCATGATCCGGTCCCCGCCAGGATCCGTGTATTCTCGCCGCACAATCTGCGTGTCCGTCGGGAGAATTGCCAACTCCCCCGGAGTTGCCGCAATCACTTTCCCCGTAAAAACTCCGATTTTTTCCGGAAGATCCATGATGACACCAGCCAGTGGCGCGGTGTTGGGCGAGGGACTAAAAAGACAAAGGGCAGCGGTCGCGCCGCCAAGCAGCAGGAGCGCCGAGATCCGCAGGATGATGCCAGGGCGGGACGGGGTTTTTGCCCCGCGGAGCTCCGTTGGGGAAACCTCGGTGATCCGGCTCATGACTTCGGTTCAACCGGAAGATCCAAGGGCGTGTTCCAGGACTTCCAGGCTTTGGCCAAGCCCCCCTGCAGGATCCAGCTAATCGCCACCATTCCACCCAGCGCCACCACAAACACAAAAAAGCCTGCTGCCATATGAAAGGTGGTAGGATTCTCCTCGGTACCGATTGCCACCTTGCTGCCCAAAAGAATGGTTCCGAATGTGAGCATAAGCATGCGGGCAAAATTCCCGGCCACCGCCAAGGCCGGGGACAGGGCAAAGAGGGTCAACTTTTGCCAAGTTTTATTCAGAGTCAGATGGGCGTACAGGGCACTCACCATCATTAGGGCAAAGAGCGACCGGATGCCGCTGCAGGGATTGGCCACATCCAAAGCGAACCTTTCCCCTTGTTTGAGCCCCGCGGCGTAGTCCGGCGCCGAAACCAGTGCCGTCCCCACCCGCATCGTATCCACACCGATCAGGTTGAGAAATCCTTGCGACAGCTCACACATCACCCCGCGCAGCGGAAAGGAGATGATGTTGTCCAAAAAGTAAAACGGGTAGGAAAACATCAGGAAAATGTATGGGAACGCCAACGCCTTCATCATGTCCCAGCCCAGCAGCCAGAGAATAATTCCCCCGATGATCAATTGGAGCGACATAAAGCCGACGATGGTGATGTCGATCTTGTAGCCGATCCAATACATGCCCAAGGCCGCCAAAACGATAAAAGCTCCCCACCCGCAGGGCCGGATAAGCACCTTCTGCAGATCCTTCCATTGGTAGATCACCAGGCCGATCGAGATGAAAGGCACCATCATCCCGTGATGCCAGTCGGCGGTGGAGGGATCGGTCCAAAACCGCTTCAGCATGTCCAGTACCGGCCGGGCCTTGCTCTCGAATCCAAAGTTGTAGGGGATGAACCCATAAAGCCCGATCACCACCGCAAGCGCCGCCAGTCCCTCCAGCCACAATCCCCGGGACAGCCACTGCGGATTCGTCTGCACCTTCTCTCCCTCGGCGGACATGACGTAATCCTATGGCTGGCCTACTTCTTTCGCAACCGTAACCGGCCGCCATCCCAATTTCGAAATCCAAAACCCGAGTTTTCCTAAACGTAAAAGTAAACCCAAACGAACAACTAATCCTCCAAGGCCCTTTTGTAGATCGCTGAAGTCTCATCCGCCATCCGTTCCCAGGAATATTCCGCCGCCTGGGCGATCCCCGCCCGGCTCAACTCCTTCCTCCGGTCTTCGTTGCCCAAAAGATAGGCGATCTTGGCCGACATCTCCTCCTCTGAGGACGGATCAAAATACTCCGCCGCTTCCCCGCAAACTTCGGGTAACGAGGCTGTTTGTGAACACACTACCGGGCATCCGCACGCCATGGCCTCCAGCGGCGGCAATCCGAACCCCTCGTAGAGGGAAGGATACACCAGCATCGTCGCGGTCTGGTAGGCCTCCTTGAGCTGCACATCCGTCTGCGTCCCCACCCACTCTGCCCCGCCTTTGGCAACGGCCGCCTGGAGGGCCCGCAGGTCGGCTGCTGCCGACCATCCCGCCGGTCCCACCACCTTGAGCCGGAGTTCCGGGAATCTGGCCTCTCTCAATCGCTCCCAAACCCGGATCAGCCGCGCCAGGTTCTTGCGGGGATGAATCGCGCTGACGAAAAGGAGGGTGGGCGGGCCGCTCTTTTTCATTTTGCCCGGCCTGAAAAGCCTGCGGGCGGCTTCGTAAGTGGTCTCGATCTTGTCGGCGGGAAGATCCCATTTCTCCGCAAGTTCCGTGCGGCAAAATTCGGAAACCGTGATCACCTTCCGCGCCTTTCTGGCCGCCGCCTGGATGAGCGTGGTGTAAAAGAGCGCCTCTCCCGGGCGGAACCACTCCGGATGAACGGCAAACGAGATGTCATGCACCGTCAGGACGAACGGGTCTTTCTCCCACGGTCGCATCCAATACACGCCGTGGTACAGATCCGCTTTCAACTCCCTTCTGGCTTTCGGCAATTCCGCTAAATGTCTCTTAAAAAAGCCGCCATTTTCAATTTGTGTGCCCGGGTGGGGCGACTGGGACGGAACCACCCCGCTGAAGATGGGCAGCAGCTCCACTCCATCCGGCTTCGCTTCCCCCCACCCTTCCAGCAAGCCGGTGAGATACGTCTCGTTGCCCGTCTTCCCCCGCCCGATCGCCGTCGCATCCAAGGCCACCCGGATGGTTCTATCGCTCACGATCTCCAACTTGCCCAAACCCGAACATTCCTCAATTTCCAATCCTTCTTAATCTTAATCTTCATCTTCCTCTCGAAACGTCCATGCTGAGCCTGTGCCTACCGCATCGAAAGTCGTCGCCTTGGTGGCCACCCGCTTCCGCTCGGATCTTCTGGCTCGCCTGCTCGACTCCCTCCATCGCCAAACCGTTCGCCCCGTTGCCGCCGTGATTTGTGATAACGGCCCCGATCCCGCCACCGCTAAAACCGCCCAGAACTCCAAACTTCCCTGTGCGCTGGTTTCTCCGGGCAGAAATCTCGGCTTTGGAGGCGGACTTGCCGCCGGCGGACAAACGGCTTTCGAAAAGTTCCCGGCGTTGACGCACCTTTTGGTGGTGGATGACGATGCCATCCTGGCACCGGGCGATCTTGAATTCCTTCTCGTTTCAGCCTCGAAACACTCCGCTGGCACGGTGGCCCCCTTTCTGGTCGATGGCTCCGGCAAGCTGCAGGAAGTCCCCGAGCCCGTTTCTTGGCCCCTTGCACGGGCATTCCGTTCCGTCGGCAAGAATCTGGAAAAAGCCCGCGCCCTGGCACCCGGAGGCTACCCAATGGCCTGGTGCATTGGCCCGTGCTTACTGGTTGACCGCTCCACTTGGCTGCGCGCCGGCCCCCCCCGTGCGGACATGCTTGCCTTTGGTGAC
>RGTE01000101.1 GCA_010025475.1 Verrucomicrobiota bacterium | reverse complement strand
AACCATCTTTTACTTTTGCCTAATGGAACCACCCTGCTTTCCCATTACCATTGTCCAAGGCGCTGATTTTAACATTGAAATTACCTACCAAGATGCCAATGGCAGTGGCGTCAATATGTCTGGATGGTCTCTTGAGGCTGATCTTTACAATCGTCTAGGCACTGCTAAGCTCGCTTCCTTCTCTTTGCCATGGACTAATCAAGCTAGTGGCGTGTTTAGCTTGACGATGGCGGGAGCAGTGACAAGCGGAATTAGTGAAAATGGCCAGTATGACATTTATGCCACTGATCCTAGTGGGGGAGTGAAGTGTTTACTGCAGGGTTCTGCAACTATTGACTTTGGTTATTCTTTCCGGCCATGACAGTTTTAGTCAAAACTTCGTCCACCACCATCGCCATTCGTGAGCCTGGCCCTCCGGGACCTCCGGGAGTGCCAGGGCCTAGCGTTAGGTATCAAGGCCAATCGTGGCGCATGACCGATGCTACAGTGTCTGGCATTGTTCAGGGCGTGTATTCAGTTGTCAACATTAGTGGCTTTTTCGACAATACTGTGGCTAGTGGTATTGTTGCTGCCAGTGGCACTGGCTTTGGCTTGCGGAACAATACAGGCGCTACTTTTGTCTTTCAAGTGAGCGTGGCCTTAGAGGCTAGTGCGGGCAATCAGGAGCATCTTGGAATTATGCTCACCAAGAATGGAGCAGTAGTATCAGGCACTGACTCTCGCGCTCATACTGGTAATTCATCTTCCGAAGCACCACTTAACATTCCCCGCCATCTTATTTCGTTAAGCAATGGTGATGAAGTGGGAGTGGCAGTGGCTAATTTTTCTTCCAGCACAAACATTGTTGTCCGTCGCGGAAGGATTGTAGCTTCCGTTTAATAGTCCCAGCGAATACGAGGGCGACCAATTCGCAAACCAAGATGAACAAAACCCTTGGGCGCACCATAGCCTAGGCTGTAAGGCCAATTAGCGTCGCACCAATCCTGCACGGCATAAATGTCTTTACCGACAACGGCAAAGTCTGCGGCTCCAGTGTCAGGCGCATTGTAAAGATGTTCGGACTGTGAAGCACCCCCTACGGAAGCATTGATGGCTGGAGGGCGATAGCCGGAAGTGATTTCAATGGGGGCACTAAAATGAGCCCGCACTTTCTCCAGAAATTCAGCAATCATCTTGGCAGTGTCGCATTGATGCTGAGCAACAAAACGACGACTCTCTTGCCAGAGCGCAAATTCTCCGTAGGTGATGTTGGGAGTAATCCTATGGTCAAAGGGGCTGCTGGGCACAAAGGCTTCCGAAGCGGCCTGAGCGGGCCTGGGCAGGCCCTTATTCCATAGTGCTCCCTCGGCGGCCCTGCGACGCCTCAGGCCAGCCTCTGTGCTAGTGCCAGGGTTGACGTAGAGGGCCATGGCGGCAGGAACCTTACTCCAGTCGTTTTCGGCCAGTCGCTTGGTGATGGTCTCAAAGCCTGCAGAACCATAAAATTGCCAGCCCACGTTATAGGCGAAGCTCATCAAAGCTCCGCGCTGGCTTTCGTTCATCTTGTCCCACCCTGGAATTGTTCGCTTCAGAGTGGGAAGCACAAAGCTCTTGAGGCGATTATCCAGCATGGCATCGGCCACGTTTTGCGTGATGCGATCGCCTTTCTTAACTGGAGCACCATCAAAATGGCGGGTTTCCCCCCAGCCAATCGTCCACACTCCCACGCCATCGTCATAAGCCTCAAGCTCACAGCCCTCAAACTCTTTAAGCAGCGCAAGCCCTTCAGAGGGGACAATGGTGGGAGGCGGATTGGGAATAGTTTGCTTGCCGGCTTTGCTCCAAATAGCGTACCATTCTTGGTCACTATTCACAAGCTCAGGGGCCTTAGCGGCTAAAGTTTCGTCCAGTAAAACAAGGGCTGCGTCCTGATCGGGCAGCCCCTTGTAAAACCGAACCAAGTCCCGAATCTTAATCTGGCGCGGCATCAGCGACGACGATAAGGAGCGAAGAGAGCTTTGGCGATCAGGAGGATCAGTTCCACTTGGGAATTAGCCTTGATCGGCAGAGCGGCAATGATGGTTTCAATGGCACCGACAACAACGGCACCAATGGCCATGTATTCTGCGGGAGTCATGGGAGCAGCGCAATTACCAAAAGTCTAGCGTTGAATCTCCAGATTTCTCACTCGACTTTCTAAATCATTCACTTCATCGGAATTGGCCTTATTGTCCACCTTGCCAGAAAGTGTGTCCACCAGTTTCGTGATGGTTTCAATTTGAGTGTTAATTCTGACTTGCTGTTGCCCCACGGCAATGAGCGTGCCTCCACTGGCCAAAAGGATGGTAGCCGTAACAGTGCTTGTCAATGTACCAAGCCATTCCTGCCAGCTTTTGTCCTCTGCCATTGCTCTATTTTCTCATTCCCCTATTCTACGCCATTGTTGCCTTGTTCCTAGGGATTAGGCTGGTAAAAACTAAAGGGATTGCATGGAAATTGCGTACCATCCCGACGATCTTCTGAATAGCTTAATTGAACTTCGCCCTGGTGATGCCCGCAAACGATTCCGCAAAGCAATCTTTGACGACTACCCACTTAGAGGACCCCTCGGCCATTGTTGCTGCGCCTATTGCGGCAAGTGGAACGAAAAGCTAACGCTCGATCACGTTATTCCCAAAAGCAAAGGCGGGCCTCATTATGCCCGCTACAATCTTGTGCCAGCCTGTAATCGTTGTAACGTGATTAAGGCTAGTGATGATGTGCTGGAGTTTTGGCGGCCTCAGGAATGGTGGTCAAAAGAAAGAGAAGATATTCTGTTTCGTTGGATGATGGTTAATTCATGGCTGGCGGGAAGAATTGTAGAAGCAGACTGCCTTCCTCCCGCCGAACCATTGATTATCAATCCTCCAGATTACCAATTAGCCGTTCCAGATACCATCGCGCCTTCTTTGCATCCTCCAGAGACTGACCTTTCGGCCACAAGCGAAGAAGATACTTCAGGACTTGACCATGAAGAAATGCTGCTTGATTATTGGGGGCTTCAGCAATGGCATCCTCAATGGTGATAATAGCCTCTTGAGAACCAGTGCGATAGTGGGAAGGATTGATGGGATCAGTTTCAGGGAAAAAGCGAGAAAACACGGATTCAGACATTGGAAAACAAGGCAAAAGTTTCGGGGAATTTTTCACTGGCAAGTTGCTCCAGGGCAATAGCATAGGCTTGAATTTCGCCTTGAGCGCCCGGCTCACGACGCAACTGAATGAAATGGAGGAGAGCTTGCAATGAGCAAGTCCAAGTGAAGCTGGTGTAAAGACAAGCCGGAAGAATGGCGCGGGCCTGTTCCTTGGCTACCCCCATTTCCAGAAGATCAATGTAGCTTTCAACAGCAATACCAACGGCGCGAGAATAAACAGAAGCCGCTTTGTCCTGATCGCTGATTTCGCCATCGCTTCCTTGCTTGTTGTTTGTAGATTGCTTGCGGAAAGTTTCAGGGTAGTAGTATTCGTGCTCACTGGCTTCACAGTAACGGAAGCTCTTTTCGTTCCAGCCAAGTTGATCGTCAACATAAGTGCAGGCCACTGTATGCTTCCACCATTGCCGTGCCACAAAAAGTGGCGCCTTAACGTGAAAGCGAAGAATGGCTCCCCTCAGTGGCGAGGTATGATTATGGGACAAAAGGTAGTCAAGAAGCCTACGCTCTTTGTCGCCAAACTCTTGAGCATGACGATCGTAACTTTGCTTGGCATCATTCACAATGGACAGGTCATTGCCCATTGAATCCAAGAGGCAAACAGAACTGAAAGAGTCGGCTAAGGGGCAGAGCCTCTGACTAGCCATAGGGGGCGAATCCGATTCAAGGCGACTATAGCCGAAATCCCCCTCCTTTGCCATTGCACCTTTGCCTTGCTTCTGCCATTGTCCTTCACGATGGCCTCCAGGGCGCCTTCAGTGGCAGTGGCCAGCCATCCTGCAGTGGACCATGCCACAAGCACTACAGGCTCCCCTGGCGCCCATTGATAGCCCTTGGGCGATGGTGGTAGATAGTGGCGTCGGGCAATCCACCCCTCATTGTTCGGGCTATTGCCATTGGTCACTCGCTTGTATTGTCGCCAATAACGTTCCCTCTTATCTAGGCTAGTCACATAGCTGAGACGACCAATCATCCTCATGCCGTTTTCTCTCCCAGTGGTGGTAGGTTACAATGGCCGCAAGTTTCTTGTTCGTATGGGACCATTCGATCA
>RGTE01000011.1 GCA_010025475.1 Verrucomicrobiota bacterium | reverse complement strand
CGGCTGGCCCGCCATCCCGATCTGAGGGTGGAGGGAAGCGACCTTTTTGTGGATGTGGAAGTGGCGCCTTGGGAAGCGGTATTGGGGGCAAGCGTCCCTGTGCCGACGCTGGACGGGGCGGTCTCCTTGAAAGTGCCAGCCGGATCCACGGCCGGGCAAAAACTGAGGTTGCGGCGGCAGGGTCTGCCGCGGGAGGATGGAGAACGTGGGGATCTATACGCTGTCTTGGAAATCGCGGTGCCGACCGAAGTCAATCAGGAGCAAAAAAAACTTTGGGAAAAGCTGGCGGAAGAAAGCCATTGGTGTCCGAGGGCAAGGGAATAGGTCATGAGGGGCCATCGCAAGCATTTGGCGAGGAAGGTGTGGTCGGAATCGCCCAAGGAGATCTCGTTCGAGGAGTTGGCTCAACGGGCGGAGACCACGGTTGAGGCGGTACGGCAATATTCCGAGATGGGATTGCTGGGAGAGGAGGGTCAGGTGGGGCGCTTTGGCGAAGGAACGCTTTTTTTAGTCCGACGAATTGAACAGCTGAGAGTCGAATACGGCGTGCCGGCCACGGGGGCAGGTTTAGTGCTCGATCTGGCCGCCCGGGTTGAGGAGCTGGAGGAGGAAATCCGCAGCCTGCGGGAGGCCATGAGACGATGAGGGAGAGCGTGCGAAAACCGGTGCCAGGTTTGAGGAGCCCCCGGGAGGAAGTGGAGGGGTTGGTGTATTTCGGTCGGATGCTGGACAAGTTGCGACTGGAGCAGGCCGGAAAGCTGCCGGCCGATTACCTGGAGAATCTAGGAAAAGGATTCGACGGGGCCTGCTGCGATTTTCTCGGCGTTTCCTATCCCAAGCTGCGGGATCGATTGAAGCAAGGGGGGTCCGACCGGGATCTTTTTCACTGGTGCCAGACGCACGGACTGAAGCGGGATACCCAAGAGCGGGCCATTTGGAGCGCCTATCTGAGCAAACGAGGTTGGCGGGATGACCTTGCGGACCGGCTTGCCTTCCGAAAAAAAGAGGCTGGATGGGAGACCCGAGACGAAATTCAGACTTTTTTTGACTACATCGATGCGGACGAGGGGCGGACGTAGCGGGAACCGATTGCCAAGGCAAAAGCAACCGGACATGCTCTGGCCATGAAATTCATCCTCCCCACCCTGATCGCCCTGGTCATCGCAGTCCCGCTTCCTTCCTTTGCTGTCAGCAGCATGGAGGAGAGGATCGATAAAACGATTGATATCCTGGAGCAGTACGGGAAAGCCCAAGGAGACAGCATTCCACGGGAGGTGTTTCACAATGCCAAGGGTTTGGTGACCATGTGGATCATCAAAGCGGGCTTCATCGTGGCGGGGGAAGGGGGCGATGGGTTGGTCGTGGTCCGGCAGGGAAAGAAGTGGTCCCATCCGACGGCGATTTCCGCGGCGGGTGCGGGAGTTGGATTTCAGGCGGGAGGCTCTTCCCAGGATTATGTTTTGCTCCTCAACACCGAAGAGGCGGTCAAACAGTTCTCCCAAAAAGGCAACTACACCAGCAGTGCGGAGGTGGAGGGGACGGCCGGACCGGTGGGACGGGAACTTTCGGCTGGAGTGGCTACGGTGAACGCCCCGGTTTACACCTACAGCTTCACGAAGGGGCTGTTTGGAGGGGTATCGCTTTCCGGACTTGGTTATGGATCGGCGGACGATACCAATGAGAATTTTTACGGGGAGAGGCTGACTCCCAGGGAAATTCTCGACGGCAAGGTCAAGAAGACCCCAGAGGCTGTAAAAAAACTCTGGAAGGTTTTGGAGAATCTCGACAACAAACCGAAAATCGAGGGCAAGACCCCGACCAAAGACAAAAAGAACTAAGTTTCGACCATGGCTGAGTCGACCCCCACGCCTTCTCCTGCCCCCGCTCCCTTGCCCAAGGGGACTGGATTGCCTGTCTCCGTACCGGCGGCGGGAAACTCCCTCGCCAAAAGTGCGGCAACCGGAGCCGCCAAAACCGTGGCTTCCAGTGCGGCCACGGTGGTCGCCTGGAAGAC
The DNA here is from genome assembly GCA_010025475.1 of Verrucomicrobiota bacterium. Lineage (GTDB taxonomy): Bacteria > Verrucomicrobiota > Verrucomicrobiia > Methylacidiphilales > Verrucolacustridaceae > Verrucolacustris. The sequence goes on along the minus strand of RGTE01000011.1, from coordinate 16,767 downwards.
AGCCGCTTTGGCCACGGCGGCAGTTCTGGGGCTCGGGGGAGGCGGCTATTATTTTAACCGCGACCTGAAAGCCCGGAGTCAACTGACCGAAGCCGAGCAAAAAGCAGCGGCCCTGGAAACCCGGCTGAAGGAATCCGAACAAGCGGGGGAATCCGCCCGTACCCAAGTCGATCAATTGAAAGGGGAGGCGGAAAAAGCCAAAAAGGCGGCTTTGCAGCTGGAGCAGGTTCAAGCTGAGTTTGCCAAGTTCAAGGATTTGTCCGCCTCGGAAAAACAGGTCCTGGAAAAAAAATTGGCCGATCAGCAAGTCCAGATGGAAAAGCTCCAGGCGGCCGGCGCTTCGGCGAGTCAAACGGACGTCAAGCTGGAGGAAAGTCTTAAGAAGGAGTTGGCGGATAAGGATGTTCAAATCTCCCGACTGAAGGACCAGCTCAAGGTCACCGTCGCCAGTGAGATTCTTTTTCCGAGTGGCTCCGCAGAGCTTTCGCCGGAAGGGGTGGATGTGTTGCGCAAGTTGGCAAAGGCCGCGAACAAGACGCAGGATGAAGTCAGGGTTGAGGGCCATACGGACACGGATCCGTTGGCTCCGGTGTTGGCCCAGTATTACCCCACCAACTGGGAGCTTTCGACAGCCCGGGCGGCGGTGGCCGTGCGCACGCTGGAAGCGAGCGGAATGGTGCCGGCCGACCGGCTCTCGGCGGTGGGGTACGGAGATAGCCGACCGGTGGCTCCCAACGACACGGCGGAGGGCAAAGCCAAAAACCGCCGCGTGGAGATTGTTTTTACGCCGGCGAAGAGCCGGTAGTGCCGGTGGGGGGCGGAACGGCCCCCGGTTGCACGCCGGAATCGTCCGAGGTTTCCACGGTCAAAGGGCCGTCATACCAGGTTACACTGATCACTTCGTTATCTGCGGTGTGAGGTCCGTGGACGGTATTTTTGGGAGCGTGGAAATAGGAGCCGGGGCCGTAGGCGACCTTTCCCTCGATCCATTTGCCTTTCAAAACCACGACCGATTCCGACGTTTCCGGGTGGCGGTGGGCAGGAATGATCGTACCAGGGGCAAAACGGCGCAGAAGAAACCGGGCGCCCGTGGCGGGATCATGGGAAAGAGCGGCGAACTCCACGCCCGGGTAAGGTCCAGGTTCCCAGAGGGTGGTATTTGGCAGGCGGATGGTCGGGAACACGCCAAAACCATGCCTGAAGGAATTCTTTCTGACAACCGCCAGAGCGGTTAAATTCCTTTCATGGGCACAGCATCCCCCGGGTCCGCCGACGGTTACGTGGGACTGTTGCGATTGGCCGGTGAGATCGGGAAAGAGCCGGCCCTGTTGGGACTGCTGGAGATGATTTTGGAAAAGAGCCGGCCTTGGATGCGTGCGGAGGCATGTTCCGTTTTTCTTCCGGATCCGGCTACCGGCGATCTGGTGATTCATTCCGCCCATGGCGACAGCCAGCCGCAGCTGGGCGAACTGCGGGTACCGGCCGGGCAGGGGATCGTGGGGGCGGCGATGAAGGAAAAAAAGATGATCCGGGTGGATGATGTCACCCGGGATCCGCGGTTTTTCACCCAGGCGGATGAGCAGACCGGCTGGAAGACCAAAGCCCTCTTGGCGGCCCCGCTGCTGGACGGGGAGGATTGTCTGGGGGTAATCGAGTTTCTGAATCCGCAGGGGCGGGCGGCCTTCAGCCAGGCCGATGAGGAGTTGATGGAATATTTTGCCGGACTGGTGACCGCCGCCTTGGTCCGGATCCGGGCCCATGATGCGGCCTTGGAGCGCGCCCAGGTCCAACGGGACTTGGACTTGGCGCGGGAAATGCAGCAAGGGCTTCTGCCGAAAACCTTTCCCACCCGGGAACAGGCGCCGGGTGTGGAAATTTTTGCCCGGTTGGATCCGGCCAAGGAGGTCAGCGGCGATTTGTATGACTTTTTTCCGGCGGAGAACGGAAAGATCTGTTTTGTGGTGGGGGATGTCTCCGGCAAGGGGGTGGCGGCGGGGTTGTTCATGGCGGTGACCCGAACCCTGATCCGCGCCACGGCCACACCGGGGCGTCGGCCGCTGGAAATTCTGCAGAGGGTCAACGCCCAGCTATGCGCCGAAAATCAGGCAAACCTCTTTGTCACCATGATCCTCGGAATCGTGGAGACTTCCACGGGTCGGATCGAATACGGAATGGGAGGCCACAATCCGGCCATCCTGATTCCAACAGCGGGGGAGCCGGTCTATGAGCCTTCCGGCGGGATGCCCTTGGGGGTTTTTGAGGATGCAAAATTCGGGCACAGGCAGATTGAACTAAAGGCGGGGGAGACCCTGCTGGTGTATACGGATGGGGTCACGGAGGCGATGAACCCGGAACGGGCGTTGTTTGGGGAGGATCGCCTGAAGGAGGCGGTCCGGGGGCAGGCCCGGCTTTCGCCCGAGCAGCTGACCCAGCAGGTGGTGCGGGAAGTGGCCAAGTTTGCGCGTGGGGCCGAGCCATCGGATGACATCACGTTGTTGGCGATTCAACACCGAACCGGGTGAGCCCCGATCTGCGCAAACAAATCTGGGCTGAAATGCAGGCGGTTGGCGATCGCCTCTCGGGGCTGCTGAGGCCGGATCCCCGGCATCCGGCCGGAAGAAACCCCCACGCCCATGTGGCGGGATGCGTGAAAGAGAGGTTCGGTTGCAGCTACAAGGAACTGCCGGATGAAAAAGCAGCCGAGGTCAGGCAATTTTTGGTGGAATTGGAGGCAGCGGAAAAAACGAGATAAGGATTCCGCTGTAGGAACTGACTAGTCGATCAAGTGAGCCTGACGGAGAGGTTCAAGATCCGGATCCTCGTGAGCAAGTTTCTCCATGCCGTGATCAAGTTCGATGGCGCGGCGAACAAAGGTCTGGGCGGCGTTAAGATCGCCCCGCTGGGCTGCATAGCAGCCAAGGTTGAACTGGATAAGAGGATCCTTGGGATGGAGGGAAGCCGCTTCCGAGAGAATTTTGGAGGCGGTTTCCAAGGAGTCGCTCCGGCGCTTGGCAAACGCCCAAGCCACAAACCAGCGGGCTTCGTTGGGGTGGGAAGAGGCAAGTCTGGCGGCGAGGGAAGCCGCGTCCGGCCATTTCTGGGCCCGTTCCAGAAGGCGCAGTTTAAATTCCATCACGCCGCCATCCGCAGCCATGGAGGGGGAGAGGTGCTCCAACTCCTCCAAGGCATCGTTGACCATGCCGAGGTTGGCGTATCCTACCGCACATTCGGCGCGTTTAAAATCTTCACGAATCTGACTTAACCCGCTCACGCTAAATCTTATCACAAATGCAGTGAAAATTAAAGAGGGAATTTCACTAACTATTGGCAGTCAACGCTTTAAACTTAAAGATTTCCAATCCACCCATCCAACCAACAGCGCGTGGGGTAGCGTTAAGACAGCCAGAAGAATCAAATAAGGGCCGACCCAGCCCTCTGCATTGACCGGGTGGAGGTGGAGAAAGCGGGGCAGGGCAGGCAAAAGGGCCAAAGTGATCAGCGTGAGGGGAACCGCAAAAAGAAGAAGCCTACCCAAGGAATGGAGCCAGATGCGGACGGATTGATCGGGGGGAAGTTGGTCACGTATTTCGGCCAAGCGGAGCAGGTGGCGCCAGGCATGGAAGGCGATGAAATAGGTGCCCACCCCAACGAGGGGCGGGGTAAGCGCCAAGAGAAGGAGTAGGAGCAGGGTTTCCCCCCACTCCATCCAATTTGGCCGGGCAACCAGGGTGAGGAGAAAGGGAAGGAGCAGGAGATATTGGAACAGAATGGAGGAGGGGGCTGATCCAGCATCCGGAGCCATGAGGGTGACCACCCGCCAAGCCTCTGCAGTATGAAAGGCGAAAGGGCCCAGCATGACCCAGAAGCCCCGGCCCAAGCCGAACATCAGCCATCGCAAGCCGGGTGGAAACAGGAGAGAGGCATCTGCGGTACCCCAGTGCCAAGCGGTCAGGAAAAGAAAAAGGAGAGTGGCCGCGACCGGAGCCGCTTTCCAAACCAGCAGATAAAGAAAAGAAATCGAAAGGTAGAAAGCAAAGAAGACAGCCAAGAAAGGGAGCCGGGAAGGTCGATGGAGAAGCCAGCCGGGGACCCAGGGATCACAGGCTCCATGAGGCACCCCAAGCACCACCGTGGAGGAGAGAAAGAACAGGGGAGCGGCAGCGGCGGCTTCACGGGGAAAAAGCAACCCCGCCAGCCCAAGAAGGATGGCGCAGAACCAAGGGAAGGTCTGGCGAAGCCGGGCGGGCATGAATTCAGACTAAAGAAGGCTGGCGTGCAGGGGAAAGCCGGAGAAAAGAAACGGGGGATCCCCGCAGGGATCCCCCGTTGCATCGCGGAAAAACCTTCCGCGAACCGAAAGGAATCTTATTTGCCGCGTTTGGCGAGATTCCAGACGATCAGGCCGAAGCCGATCTTATTGATGGCGTCGCCGAGGTTGTAGATCACGTTCATGCGGGAGGCGAGTTCCACCGAGCCGCTGAGAACGTTGCCCGGGAGGGTCATATACCCGATCGGGTAGATGGCCCAGCCGATGAGCACAAAGCCCCGGAGCAGGTTGAAGGCGCGGCGGACGTTGGCGTCGCTGCTGCCATCGGCCAGCTGTTTGGCCTCCCCGAAGAAGATCTCATAGATGATGCCCGCCCAACCCACGGTGGAGATCACGCCCCAGCCGAAGTTTTCAAAACCCCGGATCGGGTGACCGACCTTGGCGGAGACCTCGCCGATGTATCCCGCCACCAGCATGAGGACGGCATAGGCAATCAACCGCCACAGCATGTTGACGCTGGCTCCGGCCGCCTTGAGAAGGAGGTAAAACTCCGTGCACATCAACGGCACGGTGAGGAGCCAGTCGATGTAGCGGAACTCGGTGGGGGAAGCGACGGCGGCGTTGGTGCCGTTGAAGTTGCTCACCCAGAATTCGCGCATGTACCAGTAATGGGCCGCGGCGATGGTGGTGATCAGGGCGCTGATAAGCAGCGAGAGCTTCCACTTGTCCGAGACGGTCTGCCGCTCGAAGAAGAAGAAGACCGAAGCCGCAAACATGGCCATGGTCCCGATGAAGAAGGTGAACCCGACAAGGTCCTTTTGCCCGTGAGGGCGTTTGCTTGGGAGTTGATACTTGGAGGTGAGACGATGGCGCGCAAGGGCAAATCCTTCTGCGCAACGAGGAACCTGTGAAAAGAAAATACTATTTAATAAGTAAAAACTACAGAGCCTTTGCCTTTTTCCAAAGCCTATCCAGCTGCTGCGGAGTCATGGAATCGGTGGTTCTTCCTAATTTACCGGCGAGGGTCTCCACTTTCCGAACCCTTGTATGAAAACGCCGCGCGGCGTCCCGGAGGGCAGTCTCTGCATCGACCTTTCGATGACGCGCGAGGTTCACCAGGGTGAAAAGCACGTCGCCCAACTCCCGGCCAAAGGAGGGACCGGTCGATTGGGTTCGGGTGAGTTCGCGGATTTCTTCCCGAATCTTTGCCGGAACGCCTTTCTTTGGGTCGGGCCAGTCGAAACCCGCGCGGGCGGCCCGCTTCTGCAGGTTCTGGGCGTAGAGCAACGCGGGAAGGCTCAGCGGAACGCCGTCGAGACAGCTTTTGCGGGAGGGTTTTTCCTGCTGTTTCAGCTGGTGCCAGCGCCGAAGCACTTGGGAAGGATTCCGCAGCTTTTCCTGGCCGAAGACATGGGGATGCCGCCGGACCAGCTTGTCGGCCAGCTCCTTGGCCACGGCCGTGAAATCAAAGGCCCTCCGTTCCCTGGCCAGTTGGGCATGGAAGAGGACATGGAGGAGCACGTCCCCGAGCTCCTCCTTGAGGGCATGATCGTCCCCCTGATCAATGGCCTCGAGCAACTCGTAGACCTCCTCGAGAATCATCGGCTTGAGCGAGCGGTGGGTTTGTTTTCGGTCCCAAGGGCAGCCACCCGGGCCGCGCAACTTGGCCATGATCCGGGTGAGAGACTTGGCTTCGCGCATGCCTCTGCACTACGGGGGCTAGGGCGGTTCGTCCAGCCGGAGCGTGACGAAACGCGGAAGTTGGTTATTGTTTCCTTCTGAGCAAATTTATTTCACCCCAAGCCTCTTGGCCTTCTCTCATTGAGCACCATCGCAAAGCGGCTCCGGAAGCCTACGGGCCGGAAGGCAATCTCTATAACCTGATCGGCGGTCAATGGGGCCAACCGGGACATGGAAAACTGTTCCTGAGTCCTGTGGATGCGACCCCGCTGGGCCGCTATCCCATGATCAAGCTGGACGCCGCCCTCAAGGCGGTCGAACAGGCGGAAAAGGAGTTCCACACCTGGTCGCAGGTGGATTTGGACGAGCGGAGACGTCGGGTTTCAGAGACGTTGGACGACATCGAAAAGCACGCCGACCTGTTGGCCAAAACCCTGGTCTGGGAGATCGGCAAGCCTTATCCGCAAAGCAAGGTGAGCGTGGAGCGCTGCGTTTCCGGGGTGCGCTGGTATCTCAAGGAGATCGAAGGAATGATGAATGGGCGGCGTCCGATCGGGCTGATCTCCAACATCGCCTCGTGGAACTATCCGATGTCCGTGCTGGTGCACGCCGTCCTGGTGCAATGTTTGGCGGGAAATTCCGTGATCGCCAAGACTCCGACCGACGGGGGAATTCACACCGTGACGTTGGCTTTGGCGTTGGCCCGGCGCCGCGGGCTCCCCGTCAGTCTGGTCAGCGGTTCCGGCGGGGAGTTAAGCGATGCCTTGGTCCGCAACGATGCCATCGCCTGTCTGGCCTTCGTGGGCGGAAAGAACAACGGCCGGGAAATCGCCAATGCGTTCTATGACCGTTCGAAGCGCTACATGCTGGAGATGGATGGGGTGAACTGTTATGGCGTTTGGGATTTTTCCGACTGGAAGAACCTGGCGGCCCAAATCAAGAAAGGGTACGAGTACGGCAAACAACGTTGCACGGCCTACCCGCGCTACGTGGTCCAGCGCTCCCTGTTTCCCAAGTTTCTGGAAATGTATCTCGGAGTGGTCCAATCCCTTCAGGTGGGCAACCCGCTCCTGGTGGAGAAAAAGGAGGAACCGTTGCCGGCGTTGGATTACGGCCCCCTGATCAACAGCCGCAAGGTGGAGGAGCTCCGCGTGATGATCAGCGAGGCGGTGGCTGGCGGTGCCGTGGCCCTGTATGAGGGCTCCCTGGACGAATCCCGTTTTACGCCCAACCAGGACAACTCGGCCTATCTCGCGCCCGTGACTCTCTTAAACCTTCCGCGAAACTGCAAGTTGTATCACGGCGAGCCGTTCGGTCCGGTGGATTCCGTGGTGGTGGTGGACAGCGTCGATCAGATGATTGCGGAGATGAACGTGTCCAACGGCTCGCTGGTTTCCAGCTTGGCCACCGATGACGCGAATTTGGCCAAACAGGTGGCGGGTGACCTGCGTTGTTTCAAATTTGGCCACAACAAGGTGCGGTCCCGGGGGGACAACGACGAAAGTTTCGGCGGCTTTGGCCAGTCGTGGAAGGGATGTTTTGTAGGTGGCCGATACCTGGTGGAGGCCGTGACCGAAGGCCCGCCCGGCGAGCGTCTGAAGGGAAATTTTCCGGATTACGTGCTCTTGCCGGAGCAGCGCTAGAATTTCAGCGGCTGGCGCGGCCAGCAGGACGCCGATTGATCAGCCAGAGGCTGACCGCCACGAGTAGGATAATCAGGCCGCTGATGACCAACTCAATCATGTAGTGCTGAAACTTGAGAGGCTCCAAGGTTTGTCCCTCGGTTTCCGTGACCGAAAGGGAGGCGCCAATGGTGAGGATTCGGCGGGTGACACTGATTCCGGCGATGACGAGGAAGGGATTGAGATCCTGAATGCCGACGTCGTGGGCCGGGGAAACCAGCAGCCGGGTGACGGTGCGCAACAACTCCATCACGATCATGATGAGCAAGACCTCGTTGATCAGGGTGATGAGGATGGAGAAGAAAGGCTGGCCGGCGGAATGGATGAGAAACTTGACCAGATAAATGGCGATGGCCGCCGCAATAAAAAGGAGAAGGGTGGCGACGCCTCCGTAGGTAATCACCTCCCCACGGCTGATGAAGCGAAGAAACCGTTGGGCGACCGTGGGGGAGGGGAGACTCGGCACAGAGTCAGCGTGAACCAAAAAGGGTGAGTGGCAAGATTCCAATTCCCGTGGAAGGGGACAGGTGCAAGGCGGGATTGGGCAGAGGAACTTTTTGCGGTAAATTGACGAGATGGCGCCGGTAACCCTTTTTTACGATGCCGACTGCGGGTTTTGCCAAGGGAGTGTGGATTGGCTGTTGTCGCGGGCCCGGCCCGGGACCTTTGACGCGGTGGCCTATCAGAATGACCGGGCGCTGGAGAAATTTCCGATGGTGGACCGGAATTTGGCGGACAAGGGGATTCAGGCGCTGGGGCCTGAAGGGAGGCTGCGCCGCAAGGCCGAAGCCACCGGTTACTGCCTCACCTTTGTGCCCGGCTGGAGATGGATGGGCAGGCTGATTCTTTTTCCCCTGTTCTCGCCTTTTGCGGCCTTGGGCTATGCGATGGTCGCCCGAAACCGGCACCATATCTCCCGCTGGATGGGGCGCACTTCCTGCCAAACTTCTCCGCGCTCCCAAGGGTGACCCTCGAAAGTCTCCAGAAGGAAGTCGTCGCTTGCCGACGATGTTCCCGATTGGTCCGCTGGCGGGAACAAGTGGCGAAGGAAAAAAAAGCCGCCTATCGGAACGAGGCGTATTGGGGGAAGCCGGTGCCTGGTTGGGGGGATCCAGATGCGCGAATCGTGGTGGTCGGACTGGCCCCGGGAGCACACGGCGCCAACCGGACCGGACGGATGTTTACGGGGGATGAGTCGGGGCGCTGGCTTTATCGGGCCCTGTGGAAGGCCGGTTGGGCAAGCCGGGCGGAAAGCATTGGCCGGGAGGATGGTCTGAAACTTCGAAACGTTTGGATCACGGCTCCCGTCAGGTGTGCCCCGCCGGGAAACCGGCCGACCACCCGGGAGAGAGACAACTGCGCTCCCTTTTTCAGGAAAGAACTCGAATTTCTGAAAGCAGCGCGGGTTTATCTGGCGCTGGGTGGTTTCGGATTCGAGGCAGTGGCCCGGTTTTTTGGCCTCCGGCCCAAGCCGAGATTCGGCCACGGGGTGGAAGTAGCGCTCCCGGACGGCAAGTGGCTCATCGGCTCCTACCATGTCAGCCAGCAAAATACTTTTACCGGCCGGTTGACGGAGCCCATGTTGGACAAGGTCATGCAACAAGCGTCTCGGAGGGCTGGCTTGTCAGGCGAGGAGGGCTGAATTATGATTCAACCTCACGCGCTCGTGGCGAAACTGGCAGACGCACTACCTTGAGGTGGTAGCGGGGCAACCCATGGAGGTTCAAATCCTCTCGAGCGCAGCGCAGCAAGCGAGAGTGTCCCGCCTGCCGGAGGCGATGATCGATTAGCGCGGGGGTAAGTCTGCGAGGGCGCAAATCCTCTCGAGCGCACTTCGGAAGTTTGTATGGTATCCGCATGCCCGACCTCGAGCGCTCCGTGGAATTTGAATTCGTCCGCGCCACGGAGAACGCCGCCCTCAACGCGATGCGGTTCATCGGCAAGGGGGAGAAAGAACAGGCAGATGCGTCTGCCTGTGACGCCATCCAGGGAGTCTTTGACTTGGTTGACATCCGGGGTGAGGTGGTAATCGGGGAAGGCATTAAGGACAACGCCCCCGGCATCTTTCTGGGGGACAAGTTAGGCAAGTGGGGCCCGCATGACCCTGTTTTCAACATCGCCCTCGACCCCATCGACGGAACCACCAACCTTTCCAAAGGCTCTCCCAACGCCATCTCGGTGATGGCCGCCGCGGAACTTCCCCAAGAATCGACGCAACCGGCGATGCGAAACATTCCCAGCTACTATTCCCACAAGATTTCGTACGGGCCCACCGTGGCTGATTTCCTGCGCCGCAAAGATCCCCAAGCCAATTTTCTCGATGCCCCCCTGGAGGAGACCTTGCCGCGGATGGCTGAGATCCTGAACAAGCGCATCACGGACATGGTGGTGCTGGTGCTGGATCGGCCAAGAAATCAGGCTTTTATCGATGCCATTCGCCGGTGCGGGGCCTCGCTCCGGACGATCGGGGACGGGGATATCACCGCGGCCGTGGCTCCCGCCCTGCCCGATTCCGGAATCGATCTTTATGTCGGGATCGGGGGATCTCCCGAGGGGGTGCTGACGGCCACAGCTCTGCGTGCGCTGGGCGGGGAAATCCAACTGCGGATGTGGTTTCCCAACCCGGAGGCCAAGGCGAGGGAGGTCAAAGGGATGCCCGAGACAGAGATCCAGCGGATCTTTCGGTCCCGGGATATTGTCACCGGGGAAAGCGCGATCTTTTCGGCCACCGGAATCATTGAGAGCCCGCTTCTGCCGGGGGTGAAGCTGATCGGACACAAGGCCATCACCCATACAATTCTGATGCGGGCCAAGAGCCGAACGGTGCGTTACATCCGGGCCGTGCACGACCTCGAGCAAAAAACCATTCACCTGCGCAGTCGAGGGGGGGTCGGCAAGGAGTCGAAGATCGGGAAAGGTTAGGAGGGCAGGGCGGTCTTTTCCTCGCGGAGCCGGAGTTGGCCGCAGGCAGCGTCGATGTCGTGGCCTTTTTCCCTTCGGACCGTGGCCTCCACCCCGGCATCCCGAAAGACTTTTTGGAAACGCCGGATGGCCGGCTCGGTGGGACGTTCGTAGGGCAGGCCCTCCACGTTGTTATAGGGAATCAGATTCACTTTGGCATGAAGCCGGCGGGCGTGGCGGACGACCGCCCGGGCCTCAGCGGGGTCGTCGTTCAGATCTTTGAGGAGGATGTACTCAAAGGTAATCATCTTGCGCTTGGCCCGGACAAAAACCTCGCAGGCAGGAATAAGTTTTTCCAGGGGGTATTTACGGTTCACCGGCATGATTTTATCCCGGGTCTGGTTGGTGCCGGCGTGAAGGGACAAGGCCAGGCGGAATTGGCCGGGTACCTTAGCAAGCTCCTCGATCTGCGGGGCGAGGCCACTGGTAGAGACGGTCAAATGACGGGCCCCGATGCCAACGCCCTCGGGGGAGGTGAGGGTTTCCATGGCGGCACAAAGGCGGGGTAAGTTGGCCAAAGGTTCCCCCATGCCCATGAAGACAAGGTTGTCGGGGCGACGGCCGGCGATTCTGGCCGCCCCTAGCACCTGTCCAACGATTTCGGCGGCGGTGAGATTCCGCCGCCAACCCTCCAGGCCGCTGGCGCAGAACCGGCATCCGTAGGCGCAACCGACCTGACTGGAGATGCAGAGGGTCAGGCGAGCGCTGCGATCGCCTGCCCGGCCCGGGTTGGCGGGGATCAAAACGGATTCCAGCAGGGATCCGTCCCCCAGCCGCCAAAGGATTTTCCGCGTGGTATCCTCAGAACCTTGAATCTTGACCGGCTCGACCGCAGCCAGACGGAAGCGGCCGGTCAGATCGGAACGCAGAGGTGCCGGGAGGTTGGACATTTCCGCAAAGGAAGAGGCGAACTTTTGAAAGATCCATTCCCGGAGTTGTTTTTGCCGCCATGGTTCCGCGGCAGGAAGATTCCATTCCGTTGCTGGAACGTCGAGCAGGAGGGGGTTCACCGGCCCGTTCAGCGGGCGCCCCGGCCGAAGAGGACCGCGGGAATCGTCTGGAGCAGAATCTGGAAATCGAGCCAGAGAGACCATTGGTCAATGTACTCCAGATCCAGTCGGACCCAATCGGAGAAGTCCTTCACCTCGTTCCGGCCGGAAATCTGCCAAAGGCAGGTCATGCCGGGAGTGACACTGAGGCGCCGGCGCTGGGCATTCGCCGTCATGGCCAAGGTTTCATACGTCGGCAGAGGACGTGGTCCCACCAGGCTCATATGGCCGAGGAACACGTTGATGAGCTGGGGCAGCTCATCGAGGGAAGTGAAGCGGAGAAAGGCGCCGACGCGGGTCACCCGGGGGTCTTTCTTGATCTTGAACACCGGCCCGGACATTTCATTCAAAGCCTCCAACTCGGCTTTTCGCATCTCGGCATCGGAATGCATGGTGCGAAACTTGTACATGGTGAAGGGATCGCCATGCCGCCCGCTCCGGCGCTGCCGAAAGAGGGCCGGTCCGGACGACTCCAGCTTGATGGCGATCCAGATCACCAACAGCAAAGGGGAAAGAAGAAGAAGGAGAAAGGTGGAGGCGATCCGGTCGATCAACACCTTGGCCACGAACTGCCAGGTTCCCGCCCGGGTGGAGCGAAACACCAGGAGATTCCGGTTCATGATCTCCTCGAATTGGGCCCGGGCAATCTGAGTGCCCACAAAATCCGTGCTGAGCCATGCCTCGATGCCCTCCTCCTCGCAGGCCTTGATCGCCTGGGCCGTCCAATTCATGTGCCGGGTGCTCACGTCAAAAAGCGCGATCCCGGCCGAGTCCTCGTGGAGGGCTTCGGCGAAATCCTGGATGGAGCCTGATTCAGCCCGGAAAGTGCGGGTGACCCGGATGCCGACCGGGGCGTCGGAAAAGAGATTAATCCAGCGATCCGAGCCCTCCGGAGAGTCGGTCACCAGCAAAAGGCGCACGGAGTAGTGCTCGGTTTGCCGGCGGAATAACCGAAAGCGGAACAAAAACTCTTCCCGCAGAAAAAGGAAAAAGAAAAAGATGGGGACAAAAAGAATAAAGACGATTCGGCTGGGAGACTGTTTGAAAAAGAAGATGACGGATACGCCGATCAGAAAAAGAATCAGGCCGGCCTCGAACATGGCCGCCCAGTTGGCCTTGCGCCCGCGGCCGGAAAAATGCCGGTAAAGCCCACGGCGGCTCAGCACCAAAGGTGCCAAAAGCCCCATCATGCCGGTATAAGGAATGTATATCTGGAACTCCCCGATCTCGCGGGATTCCAAGGGAAGAATCCCCGGGAGAATATGCACGCGGAGGTAGTAGGCGGCGATGAAGGCGGTTGCGGCCAAAAGACCGTCGATCAGCTGTAGCCAGATTTTGATCTGCCGGACGTCGCCTAGGTTCATGGAAGGAAGGAAGTTGCCCTGCCTGACAGGGTTCGCCAAGCCGCTGGAAGATATCGGGCCACCCCGGAGGCCAGTACCACGGGGCCACCTGCCCCGTCAGCGAGATCCGCCGCCAAGCCATGCCAATGCACCGCCAGACGGGCGGCATCAAAGGGCGGGTATCCGGCGGCAAGGAGGCCGCCAAGCAGGCCCGCCAGCAAATCGCCCATCCCGGCGGTCGCCTGGGCCGGCCCGCCAGTGGCGTTGTGGCTGAAGGGATGATCGGCGGAAGCGACCAACGTGTGGGGTCCCTTGGCGACCAGCAGGGTTTGGGGATGGCGATCCAGCCATGCCCGGGCGGCTTCCGCGCGGTCGCTCACCTTTTGTCCAAGGAGGCGGGCAAGCTCTCCCGTGTGGGGGGTCAGAATCACCGGGGACTTGGCATTCTCAAGCCAATCGGGGTGAGACGCGACAACGTCGAGCGCTCCCGCATCCAACACGATGGGGACCGTGGCGGAGGAAAGTAGACGGGCCAGAAAATCTTCCAGTGCGGCCGAGGGAGGCAAGCCAGGTCCAACCACCAAAGCCCGGGCCTGATTTTGGAAGGCAACGAGGTCGGGAGCCGTGCCCTCCGCATGCGGGGTAAGGAGCAGTTCCGGCAGGCGGGCCGGGATGCTGGGGGTAAGGGGTCGATCGGTGAAGAGCCGCACATAACCGGCACCGGAACGAAGAGCGCCTTCCGAAGCCAGCAGGGCGGCGCCCGGATAGGCGGTGGAGCCGGCCCACAAATGGACGGTGCCGGCAGAATGTTTGTGCAGCGTCGCCGCGCGGATGTGGATCAGCCGGCAGGCTTCGGAGGGCAGGAGAAAATCAGCATTCGATTTGGGCGCAGGTGCTCCGAAATCAATCGGAACTCCGCGGAGACGGCCGAGATGAGGCAGGGCCTGATCCTGCAGGCAACCGGATTTCACGGAGCCAAGAGCCACGGTGATTTCCGCCGAGAACACGGCTCCCGGCGCATGACCTTCGGCAGGATGAAGGCCGGTCGGCAAATCCAGCGCGATAAATAGATCCGTGGCCCGGCGTTCTTTGGCGATCCAGTGGAGGACAGCGGTCTCGGGTGGACGGGGAGGCGGAACCGCACCAAGACCAAGAAGGCCATCGATCACCACGCGAGGTCCTTTGGCTTTTAGAAATCCCGCCGGTTTGGCCGGCCAAACCAGGGCTTTTTTCCAGACCTTGGCCTTCACTCGCGGGTCGGGATGGACCCGTTTAGCCGGAGCCCGGGAGAGAAGGAGTTCAATGTCCCAACCCAGCTCCTTCATTTCCATGGCGAGCAGAACGGCGTCGTCACCGTTATGACCCGGTCCGACAAGAAACAGGGCGTGTCCTGGCAGCGGAAGATGAGGCTGAATTTCGCGCAGAGTTCCTGAAACCGCCTGCCGCATCAGGTCCTTCATGCGCGCGCCCTCGCGGAGGCTTTTTTCCTCCCAGGCGCGGGCTTGAGCCGGGGAGAGAACGATCATGGGCCAAGCAGGGCGACCGTGGCCGCCGAGTGGGTGCGGGTGTGGCTGAGGGTGACGAGGGCGCGGGCCACACCGCGGGTTTTGGCCAGATCCGCCCCGGCGGCATGAAAACGGAGGAAAGGCTCGCCGGAGGAGTGGCGACCGATTTCCATGCCGAGCCAGGGGAGAGATTTTCCGATGCCAGTACCGAACGCCTTGGAGGCGGCCTCCTTGGCGGCGAAACGGGCGGCTAGGTGAGTGGCCGGCCGGGCCTGGCTTTCGGCATAGGCCACCTCGGCAGGATGGAAAATTCGCTGGGTGAAACGTTTCCCAAATTTCCTCATGGAATCCTCAATGCGGTCGATCTCGACCAAATCCATGCCCAATCCCAGTAAACGTTCCGTGCTCATTTTCCGGCGATGGCCTCCAAAAAATCCCTGACGCTTCGGTCGAAGCCCACGGTCAGGGCATGGCTGACGAGGGAGTGGCCGATGTTGAGCGTATGGAGATTGGGCACCTTCAGCAGCTCCGGCAGATTGGAAAGTCGTAGCCCGTGTCCGGCATTCACCTGCAGCTTGAGTTGGTGGGCTTGTGAGGATGCTTGGAGGAGCCGCTTCAGCTCGGTCGGGCGCATGGCCTGGGTGGCATCGGCGAATTTGCCGGTGTGCAGTTCGATCACCGGGGCTTGGAGGGCGGCGGAGGCGGTCACCTGCCGGGCGTCCGGATCGATGAAAAGGCTGACCAAAATTCCCGCTTCCCGGAGTTTTTGAACCACAGGTTGCAAGGTTTTTTCCTGTCCGGCCGCATCCAGACCGCCCTCCGTGGTGACCTCGGCGCGGTTTTCGGGAACCAGACAGACTTCCGAAGGTCTCAGGCGCAAGGCGAAATCGACCATTGCCGGGGTGGCGGCCATTTCCAGATTCAGGCGATCCCGAAATTCCCGGGCGATTCGGTGGACATCGTCGTCCTGGATATGGCGGCGATCCTCGCGCAGATGAACGGTGAGGGAGTGGGCTCCGGCGGCCATGCAGATCCTAGCCGCCACCAGGGGATCCGGTTCCGGGGACGTGGGGGCGGCGTGATTCCGATACCGGGCCTGCCGCAACGTGGCCACGTGGTCGATGTTCACGCCCAAACGAATCATCCGAAAAGGATATCACCGCCGGGAAGCCAAGTTGAGGCGGAAGTTGGCCGTTCTACCGCGGCGGTCGTGGGGTAGAATCGGGTGATGAATCCTCAGGAACAGATATTGGCCCGGCGGCTTTTGGAGGCGGGCCGGGGGAATGCCAAAGAAGAGTTACTCCCGGCTTCGGAGGAAAAGCGGGACTGGGCCCGGGAACTTCGGGAAGCCGGTTTGGAAAAGGTATGGCAGCTGGAGTGCCAACTCGCCCCGGTGGTGGCGGGCATGCGGGAAAGGGGAATCCGGGTGGATGAAACAAAACTGGATGCGTTGGCCCGTACCGCAGAAAAAAACCGGGCGGAGGCGGAGAAAAAGGTCCAGGAGGTGCTGGGGGCGGATCTCAATCCGCGCAGCCCAAAACAGGTCAAGGAGGCCCTGGAAAAACGTGGTCTGAAACTAAAATCCACCGACGAGGTGTCGCTGGTGATGACCGGGGACGCGGCGGCGGAACTGGTGCTGAGGAGCCGGGCGGCGGAAAAGCGGGCGCAGATGATCACGACGTACCGGGAAGCGATCGGAAAAGACGGCAAGATCCACGCGGAGTTCGATCCGCTCGGCACGGCGACCGGAAGGTTCTCCTGCCGGGAGCCGAATCTCCAAAACGTGGGTCGGGACGCCGGGATGCGCTCCTGTTTTGTGGCCGGTCCCAAGGATATCCTGGTCATTGCGGACTATTCCCAAATCGAGTTAAGGGTGGCGGCTTTCCTGGCAAAGGAGGAAGCCATGCTGGCGGCCTTCCGCTCCGGGCAGGACATCCATGCGTTGACGGCCGGAAAACTCGCCGGCAAGCCGGCGGAAAAAGTGGGGGAAGAGGAGAGAAAATTGGCCAAGGCGGTGAATTTTGGACTGCTCTACGGAATGTCAGCCCGGGGTTTGGCCGAGTACGGAAGAATTTCCTTCGGCCTGAAACTTTCGGAGAAGGAGGCGAGGGAGTTTCGGGAGAAGTTTTTTGGGGCGTACCCGGCGCTGCAGCGCTGGCATGACGAGGCCCGGCAGGCTGCCGAGGATCCGAAGGTGTCCGAGGTTCGAACGCTGTACGGCCGTCGGCGATGGTTGCCTCCGCCCGGCGGGAGGATGGACTGGGCCCGTTTCACCGCTTT
>RGTE01000002.1 GCA_010025475.1 Verrucomicrobiota bacterium | reverse complement strand
GCTGGCTACATTTCGGGCCTTCTATGGGGCGGAAGTGCAGGACGGGCATGGGCAAATCGCATTATCAGAGAACAGGAAGCAAAACAAAAAGAACGCTAAGATAATCGCACCTGCTTTACCGCCATGGCTGACTACGACGTTGAATACGACGATGATAATGGCGAAGAAGAGGATTTCTCCACGGAAGATATTCTCCGTGTGCTTTCGCTGAACTCCCATCGCAATACTACGCGCTGGGCTTGTGTTAACAAAAACCTCTTTGTGAATGGTCGTTTAGTTGAAACCCATTTCTACATTGAGCCACAATACGAGCGTCCTGATGCCGTGTTTGAAGAAAACTGGCGGATGACGGAGTTTGAAGGCGCGGCTATCGCCAAAGCCTATATCATGGCTGGCATTGAAAGTGAATTAGATGAGGTTCGGGCCGGAGGATGATTGCGGCAGAGCTAGAGCGATGAAGTTGGGATAGCCAAGTAGCCACAATACACTCACACCATAGGTGCTACTAAGCGTTGCAAGTTGCACCGCACTTGGTTCCGCCATTGCTGCCTCCATCCTGCAATAAGAAGCCTGACTTGTTTGCAAAATGTTTGCCACGTCACGTTGAGAGAGCCCGCTATCAAGGCGGGCTTTTCTAATTCTTGATGCCACAAGCTTTCGCCTCTTTTCGTGAGGCATGGCAATGGCATTTACGGCATAGTCTGTCATTTCTGATTCACCACTGAATCATGCTACTAGGAAAAATGGCATTTTTCTTAGGCTTACTCTATGAGCAATACTGCCCTCAGGTACGACGTTGCGCCGATTGAGAAGTATGAAGTTACCCCTGAAGGGTACCTTCGTCTTCATGCGACAATCGCTCGCACTGGCGTTCAGCATTACGTTAATGCTGATGGTTCCACTCGGCGTGAATATCGTGCTCCTGAGGACGTAGCCGCTCCTGAAAGTCTTGCTTCCTTTGCGGGCAAGAGTGTCACTGACGAGCATCCGCCAGAACTCCTGAACACTGCCAACACCAAATACTATCAAAAGGGCTTTACTGGCACCGAGATTGTATATGACAACGGCTTTGTTCGGGCAGTAATGACAGTAACCGACGAGGATCTTATCAAAAAGATTCAACGTGGTGATGCTACGGAAGTCAGTGCCGGTTATCGCGTTGCTTATGATGCCAACCCTGGCACCACTCCTGATGGCGAACCTTACGATGGCCGCCAAACGGAAATCATAGGCAATCACGTTGCCGTTGTAAAAACTGGGCGGGCAGGCCCGCAAGTGAAATTGCATCTTGACCGTCAGGATGCCGCCGATCCAATTCTCCTGTTATCTGAGGAACCATCTATGACTACCGCCAAGGTGGTCTTTGACGGTGCTGATTTTGAAGTGAGCGAGGGTGTTGCCCTTGCCATTGGCAAAGAACGCGCCGATGCAAAGACCTCGTACGAGGCAATGAAAAAGCAGTACGACGAAATGTGTGGTAAGGCATCGAAACTGAAGGAAGAAATGGATGCCATGGAAAAGGAAATGAAGGGCAAAATGGACTCTGCCGAGGGTCGCGCTGATGCTCTCGCTTCCGAAAACGAAAGCCTCAAGGCTGATCTTGAGGCTGCCAAGGCTGTGAATGTAGACAGCCTTGTGGAAGAGCGCCTGGCCCTTATTGAAAAGGCCAAGCCTGTTCTGGACAGCGCCTATGTCTTTGCTGGTAAGACGGCGCGTGAAATCATGGTCGATGCCGTGAATGCCGTTCGTGGTGATTCCATGAAGCTGGCTGAGCGGTCCGATGACTATGTGATGGCTGCATTTGACACCATCGCCACTGAAGATCGCAAGGATTCTTCCACTGCCCCCCTGCGTGAAGCTGTGGCTTCCATGTCTGTTTCGGCACCGCCCCAAACTTATTGGGACAGCGTGACGAAAGCCTACCAGCGCCCCCTCACCGCAACCAAAGGAGCCTGACAATGGCCGTTACTTTCACTGCGTCTGGTACTCCCATTGCTGGGGGTGTGCAGACCACCTATGCCTTTGTGCATGATGCCTTCCTTGAAGGCCAACTTGCTGATGCCCGTCCGAAAGTTATTGACTCCTATGTCAATGAAACTTCCGGCGTTGTGGCTTTCGGCAACATGCTTATCTGGAACAGTGGCAGCACTGTTGCAGACTCTGCCCGCACCATTTCTGGCGTTTCTGGCGTTGTGGTTGGCGTGAACGTTCTCACCTACGTTGACGAAACTGCCCGTGATGCCAATAACCGTCCTGGTGTGAAAGATCGCCAACTGATGAACGTTGTTCGTCGTGGTGCTGTTGTGGTTTATGTCCATGGTGCTGTCGATCCTTCGACTCCCGTGCGCGTCATCCACGCTGCTTCTGGCGTGCAGTATGCCGGTCAATTCTCGGCTAGTGCCGTCAGTGGCCGTACCGCCCTTGTGTCCAATGCTGCCTACCTGTCCAAGACCACTGGTAGTGGACTGGCGGTGCTGGACCTGAATGGCCCCAACTTCACCCTTACCGCTAACGCCTGAGGAAACCATGACTGATTTTCGCATGGATGATGCAGGGCTGTTCCTCCAACGGCAACTGGAGTATATCCGCCCGCAAGTCTTTGAAACGGCTTATGCCGACATTAAGTATCCGACGATCCTGCCTGTGACCAGTGAGGCTGGCCCCGGTGCTCAGCAATTCACCTATCGGGTGATGGACAGCACTGGCTCGTTCGCCTTCATTGCTGATAACGCCGACGACCTGCCCCGTTCGGACGTTAGCCAGATTGAAAAGTCCATTTACTTCCGTTCCATTGGTGGTAGCTTTGGCTACACCGTCCAGGAACTGCGTGCCGCGCAAATGGCCAACGTTGCCCTTGAGGCCCGTCGTGGTGCTGCCGTGCGTCGCGCTTACGAAGAAAAAGTGGAAGATATTGCCATGTTTGGCGACACTTCCACCAACCTGACTGGTTTCTTCAACAATCCCACGGTTGACGTGGTGACTGCCGATAAGTGGTTCGACACTTCGACCATTACTACGGCCGAAATGCTGGAACTGCTTAACTATGGCTCCACTGCCATTGTTAATGCTTCCCAGATGAAGGAACAGCCCGACACGCTGCTCCTGCCTTGGGTGGATTATCAGCGCGTCACCTCCACTCGGAACAGTGATTCCAGCGACCTGACGGTTCTGGAATACTTCCTGCGGACCAATCCTTACATCCGCAACGTTGAGCCCATCCTGCAACTGGACAATTCCAAGTCCACAAGTCGTCTTTCGACTCGCCGGATGGTGTTCTACAAGCGCGACCCGGAAAAGCTTCAGCTTCATATTCCGCAACCGCTTGAACTGTTCCCGCCCCAACAGCGCAATCTTCAGTTCATTGTCCCTGCCCATGCTCGCGTGGGTGGTGTTGCAATTTACTATCCGAAGAGCGTTGTTTACGTTCAGAAGAGCGCCTGATTTTAGTGAGGGGCGTTAAGCTAAGTATTGTCTGTTTCTTTTAGACACATGCTGATCGCTTATCGCCCCGAACTTGAAAATCCGCCGCGTGAGGGGGGATTTGGTGTGATTGTTGAGCAGGGACTGGTGCAACTGGTGCCTGGTCTTAACAAGGATGTGCCAGAGCAAGCATGGCAAAAAGCCCGCCAAAATGCAACAGTGAAGAAGCTGATGCAGATTGGTGCCATTGAAGAAATGATGGAACAGGAAGTCGTGCCTGAGGCTGTCACCGACTTGAACATTCTCACCAATCTCCCCCTTCAGGAAGCCCTCCGCGCCATTGAAATGATCCACGATGCAGAATTACTGTTGGACTGGAAGAATCGTGAAGGTCGTATTCGGGTGAGGAATGCAATCGTGAAGCGGCGTGAGGCCATTCGCACTGGAAATGCCTGATGGTCACTTATTCGGGCTTTCTGGAGCGATTCCCTGAGTTCATTCCCCATCCATCGGGGATTGTACTTGGGGCTATTGAGGAAGCCTCTGCGGATGCGAGCGAAGCAGTGTTTGGCGATCAAACTGATCGTGCTATCAAGCACCTAGCCGCCCACATCATTGCCTTACAACTTGTCCAAATGGGCGCTCAAATTGGCGCCACTGATGGAAAAGTCTATGGCAAGGGGCTAGAGGCCACGCAATACGGTCAAGAGTATTTGCGAATGCTTAACTCTTGTTCTTCCACCATTGGTTTTGTAATGTGAGCCAAATCAACGGACTATCACCATTAGCCAATGCCATTTTAATTTGGGACGTGGCTAGTGGTTACGCCGTTGATCCTTTCACGCAAAACTACCGACCCATTGCTAGTGGCGTGACATACTATGCCACGTTAAAGCAAAAAAACAATCCACGGTACGATTATCTCCTCGGAGCCGATCAAAGTGCCGTGTATATGGAAGGTCGGCTAACAGGACCACTGGCATTGTCTGGAGTGTCACCTGGCGCTTCTGCCAAAGCAACAATCAATGGTAGGGAGGGAAGATTTGAGCTACTGCCCAATGAACACCTTGTAGAACACTATTGGCAGTTTCTTGGCCAACCAATTAGAGGCGTGTTTAGACTAATTGGTAAAGGAAGCGTCTTGAACGCTTAACCATCTTCTTTCTTCCCTTTCCTTTGAGGCAAAATGCTCTACCATCCGACTGAACTGGTTAAGAGCCAAGACGTTATTGTGCGTGTTGGCTCGATTCCGGGAACTGCCCGTCCGATCATCACTCAATCTGGCGCCACTTTCACCGTGAGTGGTGCTCCCACCCTTTATACGCTGCAGGCCGCCACTACTGCAAGTATTGCTTTCAATGATGGCAATACTGAGTTCTACCTGCTTGGTGGTGGTGGTTATTCTGATAGCGTTGTGGTTACTGCCGCCGCTACGACTGCCGTTACGTCCTACTTCCAAAAGGATGTTGATGGTACCACCTTCTTGCCCAATAGCTTTGATGAAGCTTTCCAAGTGATCGCCCAGGGTCGCTACGACAAGAACCATGAAGTTTATGTGGAAGTCAACAAGGAGCTTGGAAGCTCTGGCACCACTTTCTTCTACGATCGCGTGGCCTATGTGGCTCGCGTGATGAACTACAACGAGAGCTATCCTGCGGACAACCTTGTGGAAGTCACTTTTGACCTGATGAGCCGTAGTCGCATTGGTATTCACCAAGCCGCCACTAGCTCGGGCAGCATCATCCCGATTGCGCCCAACTCCTGATTGCTTTTCCATTGTTTCTTTGTTAGCCTCCCTCTATCGGGAGGCTTTTCTTTTGGACAAAATTCAACTTCGTGATACCATTGTTTCGGCCTTGGAGTGTCCACCAAGCCTGATTGGCAATTACATTTTGCCCAATGGTCAAGCAATTCCGGCAGTGTATATCACTGGCACTCAAGGCGTGCCTAGCGATTGGAAAGTACAGGGCTTGGAAGTGACCATGGAAGAGTTCCCTCGGCGTTCGCCCCAGGCTGGAGTTGGAACCGTAATTAGCCGTAAGGCTTGGGTGGTGATGCTGGTCAACTATGCTGGCGGAAGCACGGCCCTTGATGAAGCAGTGGAAAGGCTTGAGCGTAGGTTTCCTGATGCCACTTTTTCGCCATCGCCCGAAACCGACGTGGCCTATGGCCAGTATCGCATTACGATTCCTGACACTGAAGTTAAGCCCCTGTTGCCGCGATGAAGGTTGTCAAAAGCGAATGTGAAAAGGCTTGGCTCTTTAATGCAAAGCTAGAGGATGGCTTGATTTTTGCTGGTTTGGCTTGTTTTGTATCTAATTGCCCAGCAAGCGTTGTCATCCCTTGGAAAGGCGAAAAGCTAATCATTGGCCTTCCCCATCGTGCCATTGGTAATCCCATGCCTTGCCGGCAAGTTAACGCTAGACTTACGCTGCTTGTTTAATTTTCAATGAGTCAATACAGCGATTTCTTCCTGGTCGGCAATGCCAAGTATGAGGCTATTGCTGAAAGGCTGCGTCTGCGGAGTTTTGGAAGTTGGCTCACGGAGGAAGTGTGGCTGCGGGAACTGCAAAGCAAAAAGCGGGCTGAGTTTAGCCTGCGTGCTATTCGGCTTGCACGACGCATTGCGGCAGAGAAAGGCATTAGTGAAGATGAAGCCTTTGATCTGCTCCAGTCGGATGCGCCCGAAAGGCAAGAGCAACTTGGCGATCATGCCGAGGATGCTGCAGCCCTGTTCCTGCTCCTGCCATCGGCCCAAGATCAATTTGAAGAGCTTGTGACAAGGTTCTTCCAGAATCGCGGGGAAGTGCTGAAAGGCGCTGAGTGGGTGGCTACGACCGACTGGAGCAAGGCTGATACTGGCAAACTCACCAAGCCCATGCTTGATGCTGTGGAAGCCTTCATGGCGAAGGAGGAAGGCCCTGCAAGCGCAGGAGACGACGATGAGGACGAATCCCCAAAGGCACAAGGCTAGAGCGGCTAGAAAAGCAAAGTGAAAGCACTTTAGCCCAGTCTACGGATTGGGCTGCTTTGTATTGCCGCATCATGGCTCTTTCCATTGCCGATCCCATTTTTCATGCGGAACGCTTTGGGAAGGTGCCAATGGCACTATTGCGGACAATGTTGGAGCAAGCTAGCAATGAGCAGCAACAACTTATCAACGCACAAAGCATTAGCACTGCTAAGTTGGCCGTGACAGTAGTGGGAGCATTGGGCGGGAAAACTGCCAAAGCTTCCGTTGATGACTTCCTGCCATTTGAGCGGCCGAAGGCTACTGGCATTAGTAGTGAAACCAAAGAAGCGATGCAGTGGGCATTGAAGAATCTCCGTTTGCCTCCTGTTATCGTTGGTTTAATTGGTGCAGAATTACGATAGTGGCAAAGAAGCCTAACTATGATTCAATGCGAATGATTGCCCAGACCATTTCTCTACCAAGGGAAGTGTTCAGGGAATTGATGGATAGGGTGAGCGTTGAGTTTCAGGGTTCTTTTGAAGATGAGTTTGACTATGACCGGCCCGAAGGTGTGACTGTGATAAGGCGCAATGGTCAGCCGATCATTGTCAGAGGCATGACTGGTACACTGCGAGAGAATGGCGACTATCTTTCGCAAGATGGTAACTTGCCCTATTCGCCACGGGACATTGTTGACACTGAAGCACTGAAGAATAGCCAAGAGCGTATTGATGCGCCAAATGCAACGTTATTCCGATGGACAGGCGATGGCGACAGAGATTATGCTTTGTTTGTGCATGATGGCTACACGCCGTGCCTGGTAGACCATGGACTGTGCCAGTGTTGCTTAGAATGAGTGCAATAATTGCTGGTCTTAGACAGCAACGGATTAAGGGGGATTGATCGTGCCTAATGCGGCCTATGAGGTTCTTTTTACCACTAATGCCCCGCAGGTAGAGCGCGAAATCAAGCGGCTACATCGGCAGGTTGGCACGCCTATTGTGCCGACTGTTGATTTAAGCCAACTCAAGGCACTGAATGCTGAGCTTGATCTTAAGCAACGGCACCTTCGTCAGACCATTGCTTATTTTAAGCAGAATCGCATTAGTGCGAATGTTGAACTGTCCAAACAGTCGCTGTCTGGCGCGAGCATTGCCAAGGCACTACTCCCTTCCAGTGACATTCAGAAGGTTGCCCAAACGCAAGTCAAGCAACTTAATGCTGCGCTACAACAAGAGGCCCAGAAGCTAGACGTTATTGACGTTGAGGTGAGACTGGCTTCACCTGGCGCGGCAGATCAAGTTAGGGAATTATTGGCAAAAAGGGTTCGCGGTCTTCGTCGTGTTGAACTGTTAGACCTTGGCGGATTAGCCCAAAGTAAAGGCGTGAGTGGCCTTGAGGGGCTTGAGAAGCTAAACGTTCCTCAGATTAAAACTGCATTAAGCAAGGGGCTTAGGGAGGCTGGCGATCAGGCCATTGCTGGTCTTGTGGGCTCATTGGTTGCCGGAAAAGGGAAGGCCGGGGCCGCTTCAGAAGCTCTTGGTGCGGAAGTGCTAAAAACCTTGCGGGCTATTCTTAGGATTCAGTCTCCCTCAAAGAAAACCTTTGGCTTTGGTGTCAATACCGTAATTGGACTGGCTCTTGGCATTACCAAACAATCTAAGCAGGCTATTGAGGCGGCCAGAGAACTTGCTAACAATGTAAAAGGTGCGTTTGATACGGGGCTACAAGGTGCTGGACAAAAAGCGGGAAACATTGCCAATACCATTGGCCGTCAACTTGACAAGACAAGTGATCTCCTGGAAAACAAAATTGATGCGATTTTTGACAAGGTTGGCCAAGGGTATGACCGGGTTGCGGACTCTATCGGAGGCATTGGCCAAGGCTTAAGCCTTGATTCGGTTAAGAACAAGCTTGAAACCACTCTGAAGTCAATTTCGGGGAAAGGTTTTGGTCAGAGTTTTGGCAAAAACTTTGCCGATGCCATGGCTGACCCCGTCAATGGGGCAATGCGGGCTGCCGCTAGTTTCGCCAAGCAAGTAGAAGCCAGTCCGATTGGCAGCAATCCGTTTAAGACACTGGCGCAGTCCGAACTTAAATCCTTGCAGTCTGAAATAAAGCCGCGAAGAATCGGCACCACTGCACGGCCCGGACTGTATGAAGGTAGCCTTTCAAGTTATACGGTTCCGGGGCAGGAGGAAGGGCAAGTAGAACGTGTTATTGGCCTTTACGAAGAACTAGAAAAGGCTCGGGAAGCGGCAGGAAAGGTAGATGTTGGATCCTCACAATTCAAAGAGCTACAGGCGGAAGTTGGAACACTGGAGGGGATGCTAGAGCGCGTTGAAAACATATCACAAGCTATTCGCTCGCAATTTGCATCCGAACAGTTCACAGGAGGATCACTAGCATCTTTAGGCAAACGTCTCCAGGCATTACAAATTTACGCCAGCGAGATTGACCCAGATACCCACTCATGGCAAGTATTGCAAGAACAGATTGGAGACATTCAGGCAGAATTGCAACGCACGGCCAAGATTGCGGAATCCATCACGCTTGAAAGGCTTGTTGAGTCACTTCCCAAGGGCTCATTGGAGCGGCTTAACGCTCAAGTGCAACTGCTCTGGAGCGGCTTAACGCTCAAGTGCAACTGCTCTCACAGAAAGCGCAAGGACTTCCTGGTGGCAGCCAAGAGTTCCGCAATGCTCAGCGTCAAGTGGGCGTGGCGATGGGCGAACAGGAGCGCACACAAATTGCAGCGCAAGTGCAGAATCTGCGGGGGAGTGCCGAGTGGTTTGAAAGTGGTTCCGCCACTCGCATCACAAAAGTTCTGCAGGCTTTGCAATTAGAAGCAGCACAGATCAAGCCAAATACGATTGAATGGACACATTTTCAAGAACAGATTGGCCAATTACAGGCTGGACTGCGAAAGGCTGATGCCATTGCAGAACAAATCTCGCTAGACCAATTACAAAAATCCCTTGATCCCCGCTCCATTGCTGGTCTTGAAACCAAACTGCAAAGTTTGAATCTCCGCATTCGTGACATGGAGCCCAAGACTGGCCCATGGCAAGAGTTGAGGCGCGAAATTGTACGCATTGAAAACGAATTAGAAAAAGTAACTCGTAAGGCCGTTCCTCTCCGCGAGCGTTTTGGCGCTGCGGGCGGCTCTATCCTTTATGGTGGCGGACTGGCTGGTAGTCCCCTTAGCGCATTAGGGGGCCTTGTTGGCGGTTTTATAGGTGGCATTCCCGGTTCATTTACGGGCGCTGCCGTGGGGCAAACGGCAGACCAAATGCTTGCCGCCGCTAGTGCTACTGCCACCTATGCCGCCTCTGTCTCTAGGCTCCAAATTGCCCTACGCGGCGTTAGCGATGGTCTGAAAGGCTACGGTGAAAACTTGAAAGCGGTGAACGATATTAGTAATGGCTTCGCAATGAGTGTTGATAAGGTTATTGTTCCATATACCAAGCTCCAAGCCTCTATTCGTGCCGCAGGTTATTCGGCAAACACAACCAAGCAAGTATTTGAAGCCGTTGCCGCCGCTTCCATTGCCACTGGAGGCAGTGCCGAGGATCTTGAGGGGTCAATGCGAGCCGTCACGCAGATTTTCGCTAAGGGCACTGTGCAAAGCGAAGAACTTGTGGGCCAGTTGGCAGAACGCATTCCTGGTGCGTTCTCGTTGTTTGCGGAAGCCAATAACATGACTACTGCTTCACTGAAAAAAGCACTGGAACAGGGGCAAGTTGGACTCAATGAATTTCTTACCTTCACAAAACGCTTGCAGGCTGAGTACGAAAAAAGCGCAAAAGTAATCGTGCAAAGCCAAGAATATGCGGGACAGCGCCTAGGGAAGGCTGCGATGGATCTTCAGATAACAGTTGGAACAGCATTGGCTCCGATTGGTGCATCCTTTCAAGATATGGCAACAAGTGCAATTATTGCACTAGATGGACTTATCAAAAAGATGCGAGAGCTTGGCCTGCTAAGCAGGGTATTGGGAGCCAATGAGATTATCTCAAAAATTGCCAGTGGCGAGCTAACCATTGGTGAAGCCAAGCAAAAAGCTTCCTCTCTTAAAGAGCAGTTGGCAGTAAATCAAAAGCGAGAATCAGGCGTCAATCCGTTTGTTCGATTCCTTACAGATCCGTCTGTCGGCATCACTGGGCGGTCTGGACTGCAAACGAACATTGAAGACATGCAAAAACAAATCAAAGAATACGATGCAGCCATTAAAACGATAGATGACATTGAAAAGAATCGCAAGCGTGCCATGGCCATAGCGCAAGACGACGAAAACACCAAGAGGCAAAAGAAACTCTCAGAAGATTACTACAATCTTGTTCTCAAGCGCGATGAAGATTTAGCGCAAGCGCGAGAGGATCATGAAAATAGCCTGCAGGATCTTCGCAAAAGCCACGCCAAATGATTTTGAAGAACGACTTAACGACGAAAGGCGAAGAATTGAACTAGAGAACGCACGAATGAGCCGCGAGAATAATCGCTTGCGCTCTGACTTTAATGCGAATCTTGAAATTGATAGTCGTCGCGCTGCAGGAGAGGACGTGAGTGCTGCAGAGACAGTGCGTGACATTGAAAAACAAGCCGCCGATCGGCGTGAACAGGCATTGCAACGAGAGGAAAACTTTGCCGAAAACGCTCGTAAGCGGCAGGAAGAGTTTGAGAAGATGAAGCGCAAAAATGCGGAAGAAATTAACAAAGCGAATGAAACTTTTGCCAAGAGGGTGGGAAACATTAACAAAACCTTTGCTAAGCAAGCCGGAGATATGTTTGTCAAGGCGGCAGTTGACGTTGGCAAGACCGTAGGATTCCTACAAGAACTCACTCGCAAAGAAATTGAGGTAATGTCTATAATGTTGGCCCGTGCCAAGCAGGGACTTGATCCGAGGGTTGCCCCCCTTCCCGACCCAACAGATCCAGCAAAAACTGT
Organism: Verrucomicrobiota bacterium; assembly: GCA_010025475.1. GTDB lineage: Bacteria > Verrucomicrobiota > Verrucomicrobiia > Methylacidiphilales > Verrucolacustridaceae > Verrucolacustris. Next base: position 16,563 of record RGTE01000002.1, on the reverse strand, counting down.
CATGGGAACACTCCCAAGGATTGCACAGTTGGAAAACGAAATTGCTGATCTTCAGAAAAAGTCTTCTAAACAGGCTCCTGCGCCACAGGCTCTACCTGCCCCCACTAGACAGGTTCCTGCGCCACCGGCTCTCCCCGCTCCCGCCCCCCAGGTCAACATCCCGTACTCACAACAAGTTGATGCGCCATCTACTGTCGGTCAAGTTTCAGCCTCTGAAGCAAGGCAGCAAGAACTTGCGGCGCAACAAGCTCGTCTTGATGCAGCAAATAATTTGCTTGCGCAATACAACGAGCAATTTAGTGTACTTGGCGAAATAAAGAGAACACAAAAAGACCTAGAAGAAGGTGACAATAGACGACTCGATGCCATTCGCAATGGAATTAACCCGGCGATTGTAGAGGAAGTGTTGCAAAGGACACGGGCCCTTGATAAGGCAATCAAAACTGCAGAAGCGATTGATGACGAACTGAAGAAAGCTATTGATGCCGGCACTATAGACAAGGCAAATGCAGAAAGCCTGTCAAGGTATTCGCGGGCGAACATTGCTGACCTGAAAAAGCAAAGAGACTTGACGAATGAAATTGTTTCCAAAAACCGCGAAAGGGCAGCACTAATGGACTATATGGCTAACGCACAGGCAGAGCGACGCGCTTTAATTGCAGCCCCGGGAATGGAAGAAAAGCAAGCGGAATTGTATGACAAGGGTATTACTGATGCACGAACTAATCGTGCTTTAGCCGCATACGCTTTACAGTATGAATCTATTAAGCGCATTAAAGATGCCTTCACCGGCCTTGGTGATTCCATAAGAGAATCTTTGGGCTCTGCATTGGTGGACATTGGTACGGACTGGACTAATCTTTCCTCCATTGTTAAAGACACTGCGCAATCTATGCAAAATGCTTTCAAGCAAATTGCCAACTCCCTAATTCAAGAGTTTACGCGAGCCTATGTCAACAAAGCAGTGGCTTGGCTGATGCAATTTGCAGGATTAACCAATCCCCCGTCAATACCTGAAATTGTTTCGCCGTTTGGCGATCCAAGTGTTACGGGCGGTCTTAATTTGAGTCAATTCAAAGCAATTCCCGGATCTTTTAATATGAGTCAAATTGACTCCACTGCCGCCGTTGCTAATTTCACTAAAGGTTTGGGTCGTTTTGCTGATGGCGCCATTGTCAATCGTCCCACCTTGGCAATGGTTGGCGAAGGTCGTTTCAATGAAGCAATTATTCCCATGCCCAATAATCGCTCCGTGCCAGTAGACCTTAAAGGGGCTGTTGGCAGTAACTATTCCACTTCTATTGCCGTGAACATCAGCAATTCTGCCGATGGCACAACGGCCAATTCACAAATCACTGGCGATCAAGGGAATAAGTTTGCTGGGGCATTGGACCGGGCCGTGAAACAAGCTATCCTTGATGAACAACGGCCTGGCGGTTCCTTGTATCGGCAATGAGTTTAGCCCCAAGTTCAGTTATCAATGAAGCCAGGAGTCTTGTTGAAGACGCAAGGCTGGATTTGTATATTATTGATGGGACCGCCGTTTTCCCCTCCAGTCCTCCCGCCATTCAATACCTAGTCAGCCCTGAGCAATCAGGCGGACAGACTATTGAGTATGTTGACGATGGCGGAACGCTACGCACTTACCAGCCCGTGCCAATCTCTGCCACTGGCTTTGAGCTAACTGGCAGCAACAAGCTCCCCGCCCCTTCTCTCACCATTGCCAATGTTGACCGTGCCTTTACTGTTCTTTCCGACGGTTACGACGACTTACTGGGCTTTCGTTTTGTGCGCCTTTCTACTTATGCCAAGTTTGTCCGTCGAGTTGGCGGCGGTGCAGTACAAGCAACGTATGATGCTAATGCCCATCATGCGCCGGATGAATGGTATTTCAATAGGAAAGTAGAAGAAACCAAGCTCACAATCACTTGGGAATTGGCTTCAATTTTTGACAATGAAGGCATTACGATTCCCCGTCGTCGCATCTATGCAAACTATTGCCCGTTTGTTTATCGTGGACCAGAGTGTCAATGGGCAGGAGGTGAGCCTGCGGGAGAAACGACGTGCAACAAAAGCTTAGAAGCTTGTGAGCGCAGGTTTGGCGGGGCTGGATTAGGATTACGGTTTGGGGGCTTCCCCACGGCGCAAGTGTAGGGCGATGGTAGTGAGTGATGAGGCTCTAAGGCAGATTGCCCTACATGGGCAAGCGGACGCGCCTAGAGAGGCTTGTGGCGTGCTCTCAGGAGGCTTTGTCATTCCCTGCGCCAATGTCTCACTATTCCCCAAGAAACGCTTTGAGATTGCCGCTAGCGTGTGGCTAGAGCATGAAGTGGAAGGCTTTTACCATTCCCACCCAACTGGCGAATTAGGCTTTAGCCCGCAAGATTTGCAAGTGGCGCAATTTCTCAGGCTTCCCTCCATCGTCTACATTGTTGCCACTGATACCATTTTGCCACTGATACCATTGAACTTCTTAGTGTTGATGGTAGTGTTTCACGATTTGAGAAAGTGCTGACAAAATGAAAATTGTCTTTCGTGGTATTGCCGCTGAACGCTTTGGGGCGGAGCGTGAGCTTAATGTTGCCACTCCGCAGGAAGCCATCAATGCACTATCAGTGTTGGTGCCTGGCTTTCGCAACTTTCTCACGGTAAGTCATGAGCATGGCATCTATTGGAAGGTGCTAACAAACCATTGGGAAGAAGGCATTGAATATGGCCAACTTTCCATGAAGTGCAATGAAATGGTGCTAGTGCCAGTGATTTCTGGTTCTGGCTTTTTCGATGGAGCGGGAGCAAAGATTCTGATTGGAGCCGCTTTGATTGTTGGCTCATTGCTATTGGCTCCTGCCGCCGCCGGAACGATTGCGGCCACCATTAAAACCGGCCTTTTCACTTTTGGCGCTTCAATGGTGCTTGGCGGCATTGTGCAGGCCATCACGCCTGGAGTACCACAGCGCAACACCAGAAGCTCTGGGGAGCGCAAGGATACGGACGTAGTGGTGTTTGATCGTGCTGCAGAAACTACAGCCCAAGGCGTGCCAGTGCCCATTCTCTATGGCCGCTATCTCATTCGCAGTTGCCCCATTGTTTCGTCCTATGTGTCGGACGACAATAAAGGCTATTGGCTTGGCGTGGTTTCCGAGGGGCCGATCAAGGGCTTTGATAATCTCGGAAGCCCTAGGGACAATGTTTTCGTGAATGAAGCTCGCCTTTCTACTTATGGCGGTTCTAATGCTCAGTTTGTCAATGGCAATCAGTCGTCATTGTCCGACTACATCACGCTTGTCAAGAGTGCAGGCTTCCATTTACCAGTGCAGCAAGACTTTATTGCTGGCGATAGTGCTTCCGTGGTGCGGGGCTTTAACCAGAAGTATGCAGATCGTATTCGCTTAAGGTTTCGTTATGGCCCTGTCTACAAGCAAATCACTCGCACCACTGGCCTGAACACTGGTGGTGATGTTAATACCACGATTTCCTATGCGACGGTAAATGCTGGTGAAGATGCCGTGGAGCCAATTCGATGGCGAGTCATTATCAATCAAACAGACCCCAACACTCAAGCGCAAGTCGGCTTTGTTGAAGACACAAGAGCAGAGCCCGGCGTGGCATTGGCGACTAAACTTCGCAATTTAACTTATGGCTGTACTGGCCGCAACATGCCAATCACTATTTCAGTGCAACGGCTTGATGCGCCAATTCCTCCAGGGTTAATCACGACGACAAATACTGGCAAGACAAGCTCCACTCAAACCAATAATGTAAAAGGAGATTTGCAATGGGTGAGTGCTGACATTGAATGGGACGAAAGACTACTGTATCCTCATTCTGCTCTCCTCGCCATTGAATTTTCCACTTCCGATTTCACCACTATTCCGCAAGTGAGTGTATTGGCGGAGGGGCGAATTGTTCCCACCATTGATTCTTCTCTTAACGTTTCGTATCAATACAGCAACAATCCAGCGTATGTGCTGTTGGACATTCTGACCAATCCTCGTTTTGGGCTTGGCGGGCGATCCTATACGCTTGCTGGCACTGGCACTGTTGTTAACCAGCCTGGTATTTTAATGAACAATGCAAGCCTTGCATCATTCAAGAAAGCCGCAGATTATTGTGACCGTTATGGCGTCAGGTTCAATGGCTATTTAGATTCTGATGGTGATGCCTATGGTGTGATTCAAAATCTGGCTTCCGTGTTTCAAGCGCAAGCTTTCTATGGCGGTAATTCCATCTTCATCACTGTTGATGATCTTGCCGAAGATGCAAACTTTAAGCTATTCTCGGAGGCCAATGTTATTCAAGAGGACGATGGCGGGAAAATCAGTAGTCCTTGCTTTAGGTATGAGGGCACTTCCCGCTCTGCAAGACAAACTGCCGTGCAAGTTAGCTACAACGACGAGCGCGATTTCTATGTGGAAAAGAAAGTCTTAGTTGAAGATCGTGATTCTATTGCCCGCTATGGTTATCGCCTAGCCGAGATTCGCGCTTTTGGCTGCACCACTATTCAACAAGCCGAGCGTTTTGGTCGCTATTTCCTGGCTTCTAATTTACTCAATGGCGAAACAGTGTCGTTCTCATTGGCAAGCGAAGGAGCCTTGTTGTTGCCTGGTGATCCAATTTTGATTGCCGATCCATTAAAAAGTGGCGCTCGACTTGGAGGTAGGATTGTCAGTGCATCCTCATCTTCAATCGTCATTGATGGTGATTTACCTAGTGGCTTGAGCGGCTATAACTTATGGACTTATGGCTCCACTGGTGTTGCACAAGTAGTGCCTATTGCTTCTATTGTTGGCCGTACGATCACCACTACTCAGCCTTTCCCATTGATCCCCACCACTCAACAGAATTGGCTGTTGGCAAAGGACCGCTTCGATCCCACCTTCAGGGCCTATAAGGTACAAAACGTGAAGGAAGGTGCCAATAATACTTATTCAGTGGTGGCAGTAAGGTACGATGAAACCAAGTACAATTTTGTCAACAATGGGCAAGGCAGTCCTGCCTCTGCTCAAAGGGCCGCAGTACGTCGCCACGACACGGACAATCTTTCAGTTAGTGCAGACTCTATTGCCTTCACGGTGAAAGCACAATGAAAACAGTTACCGTCACTTGGTCTTCGCCATCGTACATTCCCTATACAATCTTGTCGTCCGTTTTGCCTGGCACGCAATGGGCAGCCAATACCATTGATCCCCGCATTGGTAGTTTCATTGTTGAGCGTCGCTATCGCCTTACTGATGATTTTGAGCGCGTTGGAGAAGTGACCAGCCCTTCCATTGACATTAACATTGAGGACGCCAAGGAGTTTCAGGCTCGCATTCAAACAGTATTGGTCAATGGTTCAAAAACTGGTTTTGCCACTACTGGCCTGCGACCTATCATGGGAATGGAAGCCTTATTTGGTGGTCCCACCAATACCATTTTTCTTTCGTTTGTCTGATGACCGTCGTACTATCCCTAGGTGTTGAATACGGTCTCACCGTACAAAAGGAATATAACGCTAGTGTTTTTACCATTGCTTCATCTTCTGGCGCTACGCCCGAGGAAGTGTTTCGGGAAGGTCGGCAGTATGAAGTGAAGACGGTTCCAATTAGTGATGCGGCGGCCACCTCGCTTGATAGCAAATTAGCAGACTTGCAGGGTGGTCTGTTTATTTCACAATTTTTTATGGATAGGAGGCCATACTACTATCGCCTTGAGCCAGATCAATGGTCGTGGCAAGTGATTGGCCCCAATTCAAACATTGTTTCATTCAGCGCAAAGCGGTATTTTCCCGACGTTTATGAGGCTACTATTCAAGGCACTGCTACGCTGAGAATAAGGCGTGCTGGTTTTGGGGATGGCTATGAGCAGATTAGCCAAGATGGCCTTAACCCAAGAGGGCAGTCTTATGACATTAGCACTGTGCCACTGATTGACGATCATGCTCAAGCTCTTGATTCTGCATTGTCCAGTCTTAACGGTTCTTATTTCTGGAGCCGCATTGGCAGCGACAATCAGCCTTACAAATACCGTCTCGATCCTTTCCAATGGTCCACAAACGTTGAAGGGCCAAATCGAACAGTATTCTCGTTCAAGGTGAAGCGATCTTTTGATCCTTAAGTCTGCTACAATCAGCAAATGAAGGAGAATTGACAGTATGGCACTTTATGGGCGTGATGCCAATGGGAATGACGCCTATATTGAGGCGGCAGGTTCTGGCACGTTAGCCGCTCCCTACGCCACTGTCCATGATCTGCAGGCTTATAGCCTGTCCAGTGCCCAGATTGACGCTAGTGGCAACTCGGACGTTGTAGCGGCCGTCAGTGGCTATCGCGTGAGGGTGCTGAGCCTGGCGCTGTCTGCATCGGCTAATTGCAGTTTGCGCTTCCAAACTGGTGGCAGTGGCAACATTACGCCCCGGATTCGCATTCCTTCCGGCGATACCGTCACCATTGCCAATAGCCTTGGTTTGTTTGACACGGTTCGCGGAGATAAGCTGAACGTGGTTTTGAGTGGTGTTGCTGAATATGGCGTGCTCTGCACCTATCGCCTGATTTCCTAATGGCAACTTTCCTGCCACTACGAGACATTCCAGAGATTGACATTACGCTGTTCCAGCGTGATTACTTTGATGGCATTGGCCTGATCTTGCAAGATGACGATGGCCTGCCCGTTGATCTGACGAATGTAACTATTTGTGCATCAATTTACCAGACCACTGCTTCTGGCACTTCCGCCATTGTCACTTCCTTTAACGTGCAAAAGGAAGAGCCATTCACCAATGGTGCTCTGAACCTGTGGCTGTCATCAGCGCAAACCCAAGCCGTATGGGCGGCTTACGAAGGCTATGCAACGGCAGACTACCACTTGTTTGTGCCATCGGCCTATGCCAATGAAGATAGCACGCTGGATCAAACCAATCTGACTTGGGACCTCAGGCTGGAAAAGCCAGAGAAAGTTACTGACTTGCTTAGCGTGGCGAGCGGTGTGTTCTCTTGCCAATCCACTGCCCGCATTGGCTCCACTGATCGTCTTGTTTTTAGCGGCACTACTGTTTCCGGTCTGAACTATAACTTTTCTACCAATGCTCCCTTGTATTCTGGCGCCACTGCAGTTAGTCAAACCTCTCCGTATCGCCTGACCATTCCATCGCTTTCTGGAACTACCAATAGTTCTCTTGGTGGTTCATTGTATAAGCTCAAACAAGACACGGTTATAGTGGGGAAAGTAGTGGTCGCGCAGACCGTTTCAAACTGTTTCGTCTAAACCATGGCTGATCTTAAGGAAGGAATTAGCGTTGTTACTGTAGGCCGTACAACGCCAATTCCGCCCGGCCCGCAACCTGCGGCCAAAAGCCTGCCCGTGGTTCTTGCCACTGACACTGAAGCAGTGCCGGTGCGAGTGGAGAATCAGCAAATCACCGAAGTTTCGCTGAGCTTGCTTGGCATTCCTCGGGCGGAAGTAGCCCTTGGTATTTTTGCTGATGTTACCACTTACGACATTAACCGAAACGAATGGCAAAGTGGCGGGAGGCTTGGCACTGCAGTTGCATCTGGTACTACCACGCATATTGCCGCCGAAAGCGCAGCAAAGGTTGCCTGCTCTGCCACTAACAGCAATCAGATTCTGAGTAGCAAACGATTCTTCCGTTATCAGCCTGGTCGCGTTAGTAGCGCCACGTTTGGCGTGAGGATGACTGTCAGCACTGATCCCACTGACCTGAAAAAATGGGGAGCATTTGACAGCAATGATGGTTACTACCTTGAAGTGCAAGGTGGCTCACAAACGGGCGATGATAAGGACTTCAATGTTTATGCCGTAAGGCGAACCAGTGCTTTTGCTGCCTATTCTTCCTTTGCGCCTAATTCAGCCCTTGGAGACATTGGCACGATCGGCTCTGATATTGTTATCAAGCGCGATGGCTTGTATTACGTTCATGCTGGCATGTATGACAAAAGCCTTAGGGCTGGCGCTGGTGTGACGATTGGAGGCACTTCCGCCCAAGCTTTCATTGTTCCTACGACCTACCAATACACCTATGAATATCGCGTGCCGCGCAAATACTTCTCTTCAGACCGGCTTGATGGCCTTACGCGCACGCAATACTATGCCGATCAAGTTCCTGGCAAATCCTCGTTCAGCGTAAGTATTGGTGGCACTGCCGATGCTCCTGTTGCCACTTACACCAATGGCGATGCAGTTGAAGATGCCGATGGCAATGTAGTGTCGGATACGTCCTTGTGGGATTTGGATTTCTCGCGGGTGACGATGTATAAAATTGAATACTCTTGGTACGGTGCAGTTGGCGCCAAGTTCTTAGCTTACGTTCCAGATCAGGATGATCCTTCTCAGGCGCGATGGGTGGCAGTGCATCACCTTCGCGTGAGCAATCAGCTCACCACACCTAGCCTTGGCAACCCAACTCTGCCGATTAGCTATTACGTTCAAAAGGCTTCTAGCGCCAATGAAGTGGCGTTGTATAAGTATGGCGCCAGTTACTACATTGATGGTGGAGACAAAGGCACAATCGTTGCTCGCTCCATTGCCAACGCCTCTGATCGTTCTATCACTATTTCGGGCCAAGCATTGCTTGCGCTGCAAGTAAAGAGCACCATCAATAGCATTCGCAATCGGATGCAAGTGTATCCCACTCGGCTTAGCATAGGAGTCGATGGCAGGGCAGTCGTTTCGCTTGTCAAGAATCCCACAACAGTTTCTGGCACTCCTACCTTCGCAAGCGCCGATACGCTTAGCCCTATCAACGTTTTCAACACTACTGGCGTGACAACTGTTAGTGGCGGAACAACAGTGGCTACTTTTTATGCTGGTGTTGGCGGCAATGAATACGATCTTTCGCCATACTTTGCCTACAATAAGGACTACCTTTCTTACCCTCTTGCTGCAACCTCTGGCGATACGCTCTACGTTTATGTTCGTGGGGCTGCCGCCACGATTAGTGGTAGTGCAGCAATTACTTGGGAAGAGCAAATCTAAAGGGAGTTGACGGTGAGTTTTGAAACGTCAGGCTACTATCAAATCCCAGAAGATCAGCAAGCGGCAGGCTATACGCTTGTCGATGGAGAACTCGTTGACTATTTAACTGGTGACACTCTCATTGATCCTGCCGATGGGCTGCCACTAACTTCTGATATTCAGGATACTGTTGTCACTGCCTCTGGCGCTTTCCCCATTGCCCTCATGAATGGCGGGAGCATCCCCGTAGAGGTGCAAAATAGAAACGTCAGTGAAGTTGAATATAGCTTGCTTGGTGTTCCTCGTTCAGAGACAGCACTAAGCCTACTTGGATCTGTCAACACTTATGGCTTTGACCCATCGCTATGGGCTGTTAAGCCTGGAGGCTTTGCGCTCTATCAATACTTCCGCGATCCATTCGCTTGGAACTTTCAAGTGGGAAGCGATGGCACACAATATGGCTGGTTTACTCGCCATCTTCCCAAAGAAGCAGCATTACAAGTTTATGTGCTACCTCCAGCCAAAAGTTTCACCTACAAAGAAGACGATGGCACGGGTCGGTATCCAGGAGGATACACCGATGGCATTATTGACCACTACATTGAAAGCAAAAAAGCTTTTCGTTATCAGCCTGGCCGCATTACTGGCTTCACCATGGGCGTTCGCATGTCCACTGGTAGTAACTGGGACGGGGAATCAGCGTCGTGGGGTTGCAGGAATGACTATGGTGATGGATACTATTTTCAATTAGACAAAGGCACCGATCTTTTTATTGTTCGTACATCGCCCAATCTGCCAACACTTAAGATTCCGCGTAGCGAATGGAATGGTGATCCCATTGCCCTAGACGCTGGCACGACCCACTGGAGCCTAGATGTGTCCAAGGTGACAATGTTCAAGATTGAACTGGGCTGGTACGGAGCGATTGGTGCCACGTTTTTTGCCTATGTACCCATTGGCAATGACGATGCACGGTGGGTGAAGTTGCATTCCATTCGCGCCGAAAATACTAATCTCGTTCCAAGCCTTCAAAGCCCCTTTCTGAGAACGTTTATTCGCGCCATTCAGACGGCAGGCGCATCCTCCCCTGCTTTTATCAATCTTTATGGCAGTAGTGTATACATTGATGGCGGTGATGATGGAACCTTGGAATGTGGTAGTGTCACTTCCTCAGGCGCAACAATCACCAATCAGCCTCAAACTTTTATTGGTTTGCAATGTGCCAATAACATAAATGGCGTCACAAATCAAAAGGCTATTTTCCCTACAACGCTTAGTGCAACTGTAGACGCTGATGCCAAAATTGATCTTGTCATTCGTAATCCTGGTATTGGCCGCAGTGAAAGCTATGGCTATGGTTATGGCACCACTTTGTCTCGCGGGGCTGCAAGTTCGATTGCAGTGGCAAGGACGGGTCCGACAACTATTTCTGGCGTTTTCCCAAGCAATAGTCTGTTCACTTCAGCCTTAACGCATAACTATTTCTACTCTGGCTATCCAGTTAAGATTTCTGGTGTTGGCATTAACTCCACTTTTGCCACTTCCTATTCCACTTCAACAATTACCACCAATCGCAATTTACCGTCGTCTCTGTCTTCTATTAGTATTGCAGCGTTTGATGCTCATGCCGTGGGTAGTGGCGTAACCATTGTCAGTGGTGATGGCGTAGTCTATGGCACGGCCAGACAGTACACTGGCAAGCTATTCTTTGATCGTCCCACTGAAAATGCAGGGGGCAATTATTGGCGACTTGGGCTTTTTCTAAATGCAAGTGGCACCTATCAGCCTAATAGTTCAACAGTGTTTTGGATTGCCACTTCCTCTCCTGGCATTGAATACGACATTTCCCAGAATGAAACTGGAGAAGTTTCACTGCCACCTGAAACCTACAAGCAAGTTGCTTTTTCCATCATTGAAGAATCTGGATTAGCGACTTTCCGAGCGTTTCCCTTTAGGCCCACTGTTCCTGCAGCGTCAACAATTACGATCACTGGTTCGCCATTTCCTATTGCAGTGGTGGCAGAAATGTATCCTGGCGCAAGCTTGTCAGACGTTGTTTTGTCCATGGCGCCAATGCCTTCTGGGCTATTGAGTCTCAATGGCATGGACTTTAGTGACGCTTATGACTTGGCTGCCACTGCTCCCGGCTCTGGACGCACTACAGCCATTACCACTTGGCTTACTAGCGGTAACATCACACAATCCACCATTGGTGGTTCTGGCTATGTGGCAAACAAGTTTGAAACTGTGCAATCATTGCCCAACACTGGAGCACTGATTGACACGCAAGGAAGGCGCACAGTTATTCCGCCATCGCTTACTACTGCTTCCTTTTTTGTTGCCAGTGGTGAAACATTATCCGTGCCATTGTCTCCTTATTTTGGGCCGGATAAGTTAGTGCTTGCTGGTGGCGCTGGCTCACAGTATTCTACTGGTGCAGTGTTTGTCGTAGGATCAACAAGGCAGACTAATGCGTCGGGCACAATTCTTGCCTCTTTAACTTGGAGTGAGCAATGAGCTATCAAGGGCTAGTTCGCAACAATAATCTTTCTGACATTGGAAACGCCTCTCAGGCTTGGGACAACATTGGCTCTAACTTGTCCTATAACTATGGCGCTATTCGTGGCAACTTTGTTGACAATTCTGCCATTATCAGTCAAGCTAACAAAAGCAATGTTGTTGTCACTCAAGATTCTGGCGTTACGTTAAGCTATGGCTCACAGTATGTCTATAGAATCACCGAAGCCTCAGGGGCTCCAACTCCTTATTCTTTTGGATGGCTTGTTGCCGCCAATACAAGCATTAGCTATACGGACATTAGCCGCAGATTAAACGTTAACAATGGTCCAATCGTAGGATCAATTTTATTAAAGGCTGGCGTTAACTCTCATTATTCTGTTGCCATGGCGCTGCGCCCTGCCTATGGCGGCAACTTTTTCAAGCAAACTAATTTCCCTGCCATTGGAGTTAATTTGCGTACTGGACAATTCCAAGACGCTTTTGGCAACAAGCAGCCTTATGAGCTGATGGGAGTGCAGGAAGAGGACGATGGATGGTGGCGAGTGACAATGAGTAGTATTTGTCAACAAGCTTACAGTGCAGCGTCTATCCAGTTATTCTTCCTGAAGAATGGCACATTGAATGTTATTGAAAACGCTTCCTCTACTGACGGTAGCAAGTTCTTTTATGCAGCACTACCACAAATTGAGCCTGGCCATGAACCGTCGCCAATCATCATCACCTTCAACGATCAGCCCAATAACAGGCAGACCAGTGCAGTGTCGTCGGCAGATATTAGCTTCAAAGGGCAAGACATTGATACGATTCGTGGGCTGAGTGAGGTTGGGCAACAGAACATTTTACAAGTTGCCTCTTTGCTAAGTCCGGCCCAGCCAAGAATTAGTGCCTTGGCAAGTTCTGGCAATAGTCTGTCTCTAGCCAATTCTGACCGACTTCGTACCGCTTCGCCATCGTCTACTGGTAATTATGTGCTAAGTGGGCTTGTGGCCAGTGGCTATCAAGTTGGTGGTAATAACATTGGTAGCGTTTCTGGAAGCCCTTTCTCTGGCTCCACGGCAATAGTCCCACTAAGGGTTGGGGCCTTCATTCCTCAAGCTTGGAAGGCAAACACAGCATTTGCTTCAGGCTCCCTCGCCTCTCCCTCCATTGCCATTCCCATTGAATACAATGATTTCTATGTGACGATTATCGCGGGGCAATCATAATGGCACTAATCTATGGCCTCAGGCGCAGTTCCAATCTTGCAGACGTTGCAAGTAATGAAAAGTGCGTACAAAACCTTGGCCTTGCCATTGCCGACTTCCTGACCATTGCGGGAACGGCGGCAACCGGCGTGAAGGCCAATGACTTCTTAGCCCTGAAGGGCCTCCGCGGCCCCCTAGAGGCACAGATTACGGGCCTTGCCGGGCAAGCGGCCACGGTAGCGTCAGGCGTGGCTCTGAAGGCTTTCTCGACTGGCGACACGATCAGTGGCATCATCACTGTCAATGGCATTGTCAGTTCCGATAGGGCCTTCATTCGTACTGTTGGCAGTCCCGCCATTTACTCGGCGGCTTCTGGGTCATTCTTTTCGCCCATCAGTGGCTCCTCATTTTCTGGTGGCGCATCGTATCGTTCTGGTCCCACAAGAATTAGTGGTCTAACGCTGCCCAGTGGCGCTGGCAATTACACCGGCTTCACTTTTCCATTCCAGAGCCACTACGAAAACTACAAAATCTATCAACGCATTGGTAATAATGTTGATGCGCCCTATGCAATCAGGACAAAACTACCGCCGCCAACGGTGTTCAGTGGCTGTGGACTATGGTTAGATGCAGAGAAAAGCGCCACAACCATTGTCGGCACGAATAGGGTGAGTCAATGGCAGTCAGTCATTGATGGTGGTTACAACGCAGTTCAAACTGTTAGTGGTAGTTCTCCTTTCTTTCTTGTTTCCGGCATTGTTGATAGTGGCGTGGTTAAACCAGCCCTTGCCTTTTCTGGCTCCAGTGAGTTTATGAATCTTGGGCCAGTCGCCAATGTTTTTGCTAGTGGCGCCACACTTATCATCATGGCCCAGATTGAAAATGGCGATTATTGCTTGGTGAGCAACAGCACTAGCAGTCAAGGGCGATGGCGAACGACAAGTGGTAATGGTTCCTGGCCATTGTTTTGCTCTGGCCTTATTCCAAGATTCCCTGCCGCCATGCCTGCCAATGGAACAGTGGTGTTTAGCATTAGGGCTTCCCAGGCATTTGGCTTAGAAGTCAGAAGCAATGGCAATCAAATTGGCTACATTGCTCCATCGGGATTTGTCTATCAAGGTTCAGGCCAGTATTTACTGGGTACTGCCGCAAGTGCTGGGGGACGATTTGCCGGTAAAATCATGGGCCTTATTGGCTATAGTCAGCCCTTGGCCAACCGGGAATTGCGGACAGTTGAAGAGTATATGATGTGGCGCTATAATTCGGTTTATGACCCTGACAAGGCTCAAGTGGCGCAATTAGAAGATGGCACCACTTTAGAGCTTGAAAACAATCTACCTGTAGAACTGGGATGACAAAGCTTAGTCAACTGTCAATCATTTCAGGCTCTGCACTGGCCGATGATGACCAGTTTTTTCTGCGTGATGTTAGTGATGCCACTACTCCCAACAAGGCTCTCACGCTTAGTGGCCTAAAGCAGGCTATCGCCATTGCTTTTGTTGGCACTGATCCAGAGGACATTCCCCTCAACCAGTATCTTGGTGATCTTGCCTTTCTTGATTCCTTTCAGCCCACCATTGTTAGTGGCCTGAACGTTGTTTCTGGTGTGGCTTCTACTGGTGTTCGGACTGCTACTTTCTCTGGCACTAATGCTCCAGGCGCGTCTAACGTGGTAGTGCGCCAATGGCTGCCAGTGGTCGTGACTGGCGTAACTCATTATTTGCCATTGTTTGCTCCGTAATGCCTGCCGGTTATCCCACTGTTAGGCCATACAAAATTCTGGACTTTGCTAATAATCAAAGCATTGATTCAGACTTTGTGTTTACACGGTCTACCACGGCTAGCTTTGCTAATGCTTCTGGTTTTTTAGAAGTTGCTAGCGCGAATGTTTTAAGGCCGGCCTATACCCCGGCGACGGGTGCTTACCTTGGCGCCTTGATGGAATTTGCTTCCACCAATTTGCTGCCATGGAGCAATAACATTGCCCATCCATCGTGGTATTATGCACCACAAAATGCCCCGTTACAATCTGGCTTCATTGGCGTTGGGAATCAAGCTACTGCGTTTCGTGTTGGCGAAGGAACTGTTCCTGGTGTCTGGGAATTGGGCACTTCCATCAGTCTGCCCAGTGGCCTCACAACGTCTTATTCTGCGTTTGTGAAGGCCGATGGTGTAAGCCGTGGTTATTTGCAGTTTGTTGGCCTCAATCCAAGCGGCAATGTTGTGGGCAATTTGGTGGTCAATTTTGACCTTGCCAAAGGAGAAGTTTACCCAGAGAACTTAAGTTCTAATTCCTTGTTCGCCACTTCTATTGAGCCATGGAGAAATGGCTGGTATCGTATTGGTGGAGTTGGCAGTATTTCCAGTGTGGCCACTCTTGGAGTGCTGTATTTAAGACTTAAGGATGACAATAATTCCACGTTTTATCTTGGTCGTGGCAACGGGCTTTTGGTAGATGGATTTCAAGTGGAGAGGGCCACTACGAGTGTTGGAAGCAATCTAATTTCCTCGTTCATTGCCACTTCTGGCACGGCACTGTCCCGAGCCACCGACTTGCTGGCCAGCGAAGGCGCACGAATCAATAATTGGTACACACAAGGAAGCCAAACTTTTTACGTTGAAGCCATTACTGACTATAAAGATTACAATGGTGTGGGCAGGGGACACGTTTTAGTCACCAATACTGGGACTAGCGAACGGGCCGATATTCGCTTTGTTTGTGTTGCTCCCGGTGGTAGTTATCCCGTGTTTCAGGCAAGTCTGGCCTCCGGGGCACCATTGACAACATTTGTTCAAGTGCCAATGGTCAATGGCCTGAATGCCTGGGAAAATCCATCGTCAGGCGCTGGCACCACTCGCCCAATTACTGCCCATTGTGCTCTTTCTTATACGACTTCAGGAGCATTCTTTGCCTACAACGGAGCCATTTCTAATCTTCCATTGGGCCTTGTGCCATCGGGAATCAATAGAGTGGAGATTGCGGCAATCGCCGGAGGAAAATTCATTGCTCGGCGCTATGCTTTCTATCCCTACCTCACAAGTGGAGAAGCTTCCTTGGTAACGCAGTCATGACCAAAGGATTTGTCAGAGCCAACAATTTAAGCGACATTTTAGATAAGGCTGTGGCCTTGGCAAATCTTGGTTTGTCGCAAGAGGATTACGCTGCTCTCAAGGGGCTCTACACCACTGCAGGCATTGACTTTTCCGTTATTGGCGGTATTGCTGGTAGTGTTGGCAATTATCAAGCTCAAGTTGATGCCATTAGTGGCACTTTGGCCGGAGTGACAGTTGCCAATTTTGTCAATAGGCAAGGCAATGGAACAATCAGTGGGAATTGGACTAATACAGGGGGCTATTTTTCTGTTGCTAGCGGTCTTCCTTCGGGCTTTTCGCCATCGTCTGATTCTCGTTTTGTTTTAAGCATTGAGAATGGTGAGGCCGTTATTAGCGCATCAGGAATTACGGCCAGTGGTTTTTCGTTTAGTTCTTGGCGGCAGTCGGCCACTACTGTTTCCCAGCAAGCTATTTCCACTGGCATTAGTGAACTGCGCCTGATCCCCATTGAAATCAATGGCACCATGTACTACATGGAAGGCCAAGAAATGCCTAGCTTCTGGATTAAGCCTGCTTCTCTTGAAAGCCTAATCGACCTAATCACTGGGCAGAATAGTGCATTATTCTAGGTTATGATTAAAACAAGACTAGGGAAATAGCCAATGCTTCGCGTTCGCAATGGAGAGCAATTAGAGCGGCAAATTGCCACTAGCGATGGGCAGGAGGCGGCGATTAGCTTTGTTCGCGCTGGGACTGCCTTCACCTATAGCGGAGGCGTAGTGGTTGGCTCTGCCGCTTCTGGCGTGTTTGAACTTGTCACTTCTGGAGAACCCAATACCAGTCTTTACGTTACCGG
>RGTE01000001.1 GCA_010025475.1 Verrucomicrobiota bacterium | reverse complement strand
GCCTGGACCAAGGAAGTCTCCGGCATGACCGACAAGGACATGCGGAAGCTGACCAATGACCAGATCGACAAGGCCAAGGCGGATTTTGACTCCTTGGACAAGCAGATGCGGGACGTGGGGGGAGACGCCAACGACCTGGTCGGCCTGCTGAAAGATCTCCGGAAGTATTTTGAATCTTCCTTTAGCGCCGATTCGGTTAACGCGGCCAAGAACCAGATCGAGGGTGCCAAAAAGTCGGCCCGCGAGATGGTCACCGCGGTCGATGCGTTGCGAGACACGCTCTATAAGAACAAGAAGATCGTGAAGGGGACCAACACGCAGTAACCAAAACCAAGAGGCGGTTTAGCCCAAGGGCGAGATCACGAGAGTGATTTCGCCCTTGGTGTTTTCGCCAAATTTGGCGGCAGCCTCGGCCGGGGTGCCGACAAAGACTTCCTCAAATTTCTTGGTCAACTCGCGGCACACGGCCAGCCGGGTTTCCGGCGGCAAAACCTCGGCAGCCTCAGCAAGGGCGCGGGTGATCCGGTGGGGGGATTCAAAGTAGACGGAGGTGTGACCGCGGGCGGCGGCGGCGGCCAGTTCCTTTTTCCGGGGCCCGGGCTTGGGAGGCAAAAAACCGCCAAAGGTGAAGGGTAGGGTGGGTAAGCCGCTGGCCACCAATGCATGGAGAACGGCGGAAGGACCCGGAACGACCTCGACCCGCAGATTTTCCTTCCCAGCAGCTCGGATGATTCGTTCTCCGGGATCGGAAATTCCCGGCATGCCCCCATCGGTGACCAGGGCGATGGTTTGACCCGAGCGAAGCCGGTCCAGCAGAACGTTCTCCCGGGAGGCCTCGTTGAATTTTTGATAACTGAGGAGGGGTTTTTTGAGGCCGAGGTGTTGGAGGAGAAGGCCGGTGCGGCGGGTGTCCTCGGCGGCGATGAGGTCGGCGGTGGCGAGGGCTTCCCGGGCGCGAGGGGAGAGATCGGAAAGGTTGCCGATCGGAGTTCCCACCACGAAGAGACGGCCGGGGATCACGGGAGTTAGTTTAAGTTTAAGTTTAAGCTTTAGTAAGGCTGAATTTGGGATTTTGGTGCGCGGCTTTTTCGGCGAGACGGAAAGTAATGCGGGGTGGTGTCTCGCGATGAATAGCCGAGGGCACACTTAAACTACGGCGGCGGAGCCGCCGTTGCTGCCGCGCTTGGACTCGAACCAAGAACACCCACATCCAGAGTGTGGTGTGCTACCAATTGCACCACGCGGCAAACGTCCAAACCCTACCGGTGGGCGGCCCTTCGATCAAGGACTGCCCGTTGCCCTTTACGTCTGCCTCGGGTTTGACGGTCGGAAAGGGAAGGGTGGACTTGAAGCCGGCGCGGTTGCGGTGCTCCTCCGGAAGCTATTTTGCCCAGAGCCGCCAAGCGGCATAAACCAGGAACACGGCAAAGGCGCGGCGGGCCACCATCTCGGGAACCTTTTGAATCAAAAAAGAGCCGAGCACGGCACCCACCATGCCGGTGAAGGCGCAGCCGGCGGCAATTTTCCAGTCCACCGTGTTCAGCTTCCAACTGGTGGCGGTGCCGGCGAGGCTGATGGGGATGATGAGGGCCAGCGAGGTGCCCACGGCAACGTGGTAGGGAACCCCGCAAAGGAGAATCAGGGCCGGAACGATGATGGTTCCGCCCCCGATCCCGAACCAACCGGCGGTCAGACCCGCGAGAAGCCCGATGCCGGCGTAAAGCAGGGTTTGTGTTCCCACAGAAAGACTGTTTCCCAGGGCTGGCGGGGTTGGCAAGAGGGGAATCCCGGCCTTCCGCGGGCTTGCCAAAAGCGGGACGATGCCCTTACCTCACCTGTCTATGTTGAAACGTAATTCTTCGATTCTTTCCCTCTTGATAGCGGCAGTCCTGGCGGGTTGCGCGGTCAAGGATCCCAACAACCCCCGCTTCGTCGTGGCCGAGGGTCGCGGCATCACGATCACCCGGGCCCAGCTGGATGCCGAGGTGAACCGGGCGCTCACCAACTTCAACCTCTCCCGCGACAAGGTCCCGCCTCCCCAGTTGGCTTCCCTGGAGGTGAATATCCTGAACCAGATGATCAACCGGCAGGTGGCTTTGGCCGAGGCCCGCAAGTCCCCCATGACCAATGCGGCCACCCTCGCCAAGGAACAGCTGGATCGGATGAAGAAAAACTTCCCGACGGAGCAGGCGTTCCAGGAACAGTTGGCCAAGGCCAAGACGACCGAGGCGGACATGCTCAAGGAGATCGAGCAAAAGATGGAGGTCGATAACCTGATGCGCGTCCGGGTAGAGCCCAACCTCAAGGCCCCGACCGATGAGGAGGTGCAGAAGTTTTACAACGAGAATCCGAAGCTCTGGCAGCGGAACGAGACCGTGCGGGCCCAGCATGTCCTCGTGAAGGTGGATGCCAACGCCGATGCCGCCACCAAGGCGGCCAAGAAGAAGGCGGCGGAGAGTGCCTTGGCACGCGTGAACAAGGGCGAGCCGTTTGAGAAGGTGGCCCAAGAGGTTTCCGACGATCCCGGCAGCAAGGCCCGGGGCGGGGAGTTGCCGCCCTTCAGCAAGGGTCAAATGACACCGAAGTTTGAGGAAACCGCCTTCAGCACTCCTCCCGGCAAGGTTAGCGGGGTGATCGAGACCCCGTTTGGCTACCACTTCATCAAGGTGAAGGCCAAGGAAGCGGCCAAAACGCTCAAGCTGGACGAGGTGAAGAACGAAATTGCCGCCCATCTCCGCCGCCTCAAGCAGGGCGAAGCCAGCCGTCTCCTGCTCGACGATTTGCGCAAGGAGGCGAAGGTCAAAATCCTATTGCCGCCGCCCCCGGCACCCGCGCCGGTCACGGCCACCACGCCCCCGGTGCAGGCGCCGCCTTCGCCGGCAACTCCGGCCCCGGCTCCGGCCCAGCCTGCCAAGAAGTAAGGCAACCGGGTTCGCCCGGATGAGTTCCGCACGTTCCGCCTCCACCGGAAACCCGGAGCTTTTTGCGCCGAGATTCGACGCCCAGGGACTGATTCCGGCCGTGGCAGTCGATGCCGGCACCGGCGAGGTGTTGATGACCGCCTACATGAACCAGGAGGCCCTGGAGGCGACCCGGCGCACGAAAAAGGCCACGTTTTATAGCCGATCCCGCCAAGAGCTTTGGGTGAAGGGGGCGACTTCGGGAAATTTTCTCGTGGTGGAGGAGATCCGCGTGGACTGCGATCAGGACTGTCTGGTTCTCCGGGTGCGGCTTCCGAAGGGTGGGGCGGCGTGCCACACGGGGGAGAGAAGCTGTTTTTACCGCAAGCTAAGCCTGGATGGCCCGGCAGAGCTGGAGCGGATCGCCTAAGGCGATCTTCCGGCGGCGTTTTTCACCAGATTGAGAAACGCCGGCTTTTCCCGGCGGATTTCTTGTTCCGGTCCCGCCAGTTTCACCACCACCAGCCCCTCCGGAGATTCGAGGATCGCGCCCAACAAAAGGCTGCCCGGGGTATCTTGGGCGGGCCCGCCCGGCACGCCCCCCTTCATGGTTCCGCCGAGCTTTACCAAGGTGAGCGGCAGAGCGGTCCCCGAGGGAGTCTCAACCTCGGCGGGATGGTCGAGGGAAAGAAATTGGCCCCGCCAGCGCTCGACGTTGGCCGGCACCGTGCCTCCCGATCCGGCAGGGAAGCGGGTAAAGGTGATGCGCAACGGAGTACCCGCCGATTTTTTTTCGAGCTGGGCGGCCCGTACGCCGTCCGCGGGGCGGGAGTACATCCACCCTTCCGGCCGGTCGAAGCGGACGGGGCCGATCCGAAAGGCCACGGGTTGCGGTGGATTGGTTTGGGCGGAAGAGGGTGCTGCGGCGCCCACCAGCAAAAAAAGCGTAAGCGTGAGGAATCTCATCCCTGCATCCGGCGGGTCCACTCGTCCACCGCGATGGGTCGGCAATGGAGAAGCTTTTCGTATTCCGTTTCAATCCTCTGGTGATTCCAGTCAGGATGGTTGGCCTTAAGAAATTGGAGCATCCAGGCCCGAGCCAGCGTGCGGTCTTGAGAGGTAAGCCGGGCAAATTCCCTCCGATAAAGCAGACCGTTGATCCGGCTGACCACCGGGAGGAATTTCATGAGCGGCGGCGAAACGCGCCCGCGATGGCGCCAGCCAAGGCCCCGAAGATCAGGGTGAGAATGAAAGCACGTGGACCTCCTCCCACGAATTCCCGGTAATAGGCGGGCGCCTCGGGTGCGAGAGGGTAGGGTACGGCAGTAAAAACGGCGCCCGGGATGCTGTAGATCAGGCCGATCAGGCCGCCGGAGAGAATTCGGTGGTTGAAATTCGGCAGGATTGCCACGAGCAGGCCAATCGATGCGTAGGTGAGAAAAAGACCGGCGGCAAAGGCGGCGGCGGCGTTCAGCGGCAATCCCTGGAACCAGGGCCCCAGGGCCGTCAGCAGTCCAAAAGCGGTTCCGGCGGCAACGGCGCGTCTATCCACTTTCATGGTCTGATTTTGCCCGCCCGTTGGATTCGGCCGAGAGAAAAAAGCTTGCGGGAATTTTCGGGTCTGCCGTGCCGGAAAGAAAAAATTCCTTAGGACACTGGACATGTCCCTGATGGGAAGGGGAACATTCATGGATGGAAACCGCCATCGATTGGCTCCGCCGCCAAGAGGAGTTGTTGGCGAAGCTGGCCGCAAGGGCGGCAACATGTCCGGGGCTCTACCCGATCCGCGAGGCGGCCGAGTTCCTGCGGGTGGCCATGGATCACGCCGGCCAAGAGCCCGAAGCGGTCTGCAAAATTTTGGAAATTCTCTGGCAACGTCCGGAGGAGGCGATTCAGTTCAACGCCCAGAGTCTAATCCGGAGAGGGCGCGGGTTGGGCCAAGTGGATAGCGGAAAGGGGACCCCGCAAACATCAGGAGTTAAAGGATTGGGGTCTTAAAAATTCCGGATTCGGATTGGGGAGAGAATAAGGCGGGATGGATATCACAAAAAAATAGGTAAAAACTAGCTTAGGAATCGCTGGTCAACCGGCTTCCGGATGCTCAACTGCTAGTACATCAGACTCATGAGGGACACTATCAGTTCGTCCTCGACGCCAACGGACCCGGAACTGCCTTTTGGCAATGGGGCTTCCACAACAGGAAGCTCGTCGGGAGAGCCGGAGGTGTTCGTGATCAAAGGTCCGCCGCGTCCTTCGAACTACACCTCGCCCCTGGAGTCTGCGCAGGAGGAAAAAAAAGACATGAATGGATCCACCCCCGCCGCCCTCAACGTGAAACGCAGCATCGATCGCCAGCGGAAGGAGCAACGCGCCGTCACCTCGATTCTCAGCGGGGTCGGCTTGGGCCTTCTGCTGATCATTGTCGGCTGCGCCACGCTGTCCGCCTTTGGCGGCTATGTGCTTTGGAAACAGATCCAACAGCAGAGTGTGACCGTCGCGCAGATGGAGCAGAAGATCAACAAGGACCTCGCCGAGTTGCAGGCCAGGGACGCGGAGTTGGCGAGTGGTTTGGAATCCGCCGGAGCCCAGTTGGCCAAGCAGCTCTCGTCCCTGGAGCAGCTCAAGTCGCAGGCGAGCCGTCACGACAAGGACCTTGGCACTCTCCGCCAGAGGCTTTCGATGCTGGAAGGTGACTCCAGCGAGCGACGCCGGTAGTTATCGGTTGTGATCAGCCGGGTTGAGCTTCGACGGATCGCCCATGAGTGGCGTACCCGTCTCCAGCGGGTGCAGCAGATTCTCCAACCCAGTGAATGGGCGATCGATGACTGGAATCGCTTTGCCCGCGCCCTCACGCAAATGGTCAAAGCGTATGGCTCCACCTGGAAGGAGGGGCAGAGCACATTTTGGGATGTGCGATGGACCCTGCAGGACGGCGGGGAGTTGATCTGCCAGACCGAGGTGGGGGATGATGGGCGGCAGACTTTGGTGGTCGCGCAGACAGGCGGCTTTGCGGAGGGTTTGGACAACTACACCTGGTTTTATGGCGAGTTCGGCCAAACCGGGGATTTTCTCGGAACCCCGTACTGGGTGGACGGCACCTGGAAAGAGGCCCTAGCCATGATGATGCTGCCTCAACAGGCGGCTGCGGGCTTCTACCTGAGCGGTGGCAACGTTGGCTCTACAGCCATGATCGAGGCCAAGGCCTCGCACGCTTAAGTCATTTCTAAACAAAGACTTAAGTTTTGTTGTAAATTCCCTTCGTCGAGTTACGATGGGTTCCTTGAAAGGAGTGCGGCGGGAAGTTTTCTGAGTGGCATGCGGATCCGGTGTTCTGGTCACCATTGATCGATTCGGATTCACGAAAGCGTGCCCCCTTATCCCGCAGACCTAAACGAGAGCCAAAAGCAACTCACGGGGATGGTTTCAACCGGCAGCTGAACCAAGCTGCCAACCCTCCCCAAGCCGGACGCCGTTCGTCCGGTCGGTCCCCACGGGCCATCCCTTCCCGCCGACAGAACCAACATGAGTCATGATTCGTATCAAGGACGCCGCTCGGGCGGCGGTCCCCATGAGCGCCGGCGCCGGCGTCACCATCGCCACGGACGTGGCGGTTTCCGCCATGAATCCCGGGGGAGCCACGCGAAAAGCGGTGGTTTCTGGGGATGGCTGAAAAAGCTGTTCGGCCTGAACGGCGGTTCCTCCCACCGGGAACAGGGTCGGGGCGAGAGTCGTCCCGCCCGGACCGAAGGACAGGCGCGGGCGCCGCGTGGCCCCCGGATCTCCCCGCCGCAGGAGGTGCTGACTCCGCGGCTGTACGTCGGGAACCTTTCCTACGACGCCTCCGAAAGCGACCTTTTTGATTTTTTTGGAAAGGTTGCCGGTGTTCGGAATGTGGAAATCGTCCGGGACAAGGGTTCGAATTCGAAAGGCTTCGGCTTTGTCGAGATGCAGACCCTTGAGGGCGCCCAGGAAGCCGCCAAAAAACTCCATGATGCGGAGTTCATGGGTCGGTTGATGATCGTCAACGGCGCCAAGTCGATGGGCGAACGGCCGGAGCGCGGCCCTCGCCGTGATGACCGGGGCGGTCCCCGGGCGGAGATCGAGGAAAGCGAGCGTGCGGGCCGCTCCTCGGGAGATTTCGATTACGATCGGGGCCCGCGCAACCCCAGCTTCGACTAAACGGTCACGGGTGCGCCAGGGTGCGCCGCGACTTCCCGCGGGGAGTCCGGCCACCCTCGGCGAACCAGCGATTCACCGCCGCCAGATAGGCGCGGGCGCTGGACTCAATCACATCCGTGGCCGCAGCCCGGCCGCCACAGGGCTCGGCCTTGGTTTCAAAACGAACATTGAGGCTGACTTCCCCCACCGCGTCCTTGCCCTCGGTGACGGCACGAACCTGATAGTCGACCAAATGACCTTTGAGGCCGGTGATCCGGTCGATGGTCTTCAGCACCGCATCCACCGCCCCGTCGCCGGTTCCAGCGGCGGAGAGGCTTTTGCGTCCATGTCGAAGGGTGATTTTGGCCTCAGGTTTTTCCCCGATGCCGCAGGAAACCGATAATTTTTCCAGGGAATAGGTTTCCCGTGCGACCTGAATCTGGGCCCCGACGAGGGAGACAAGGTCGTCGTCGTAGACAAACTTCTTCCGGTCCCCGATCTCCTTGAACCGGCTGAACACGGCCTGCAGTTCGGCGGGTTTGAGGGAGTAGCCAAGATGTTTGAGCCGGGAAGCCACCGCGGCGCGGCCGCTATGCTTCGTGAGTGGCAATTCGGTCTTGCCCCAGCCGACCTCTTCCGGGTCCATGATTTCATAAGTTTCCCGCTTTTTCAGGATGCCGTCCTGATGAATGCCTGAGCTGTGGGCAAAGGCGTTCAGACCCACGATCGCCTTGTTGCGCGGGACGGGGAAACTGCAGGCAGCAGACACCAGCCGTGAGGTGCGGACAATCTCCCGCGTCTGGATGCCGGTGGTGAGCTCGCCAAGAGAGTCATGCCGGGTGCGCAAGGCCATGACGACCTCTTCCAAGGCAGCGTTGCCGGCCCGTTCCCCGATTCCGTTGAGGGTGCACTCCACTTGGCGAGCGCCCGCGAGGATCCCGGCGAGCGAATTCGCCACCGCCAAGCCGAGATCGTTGTGGCAATGAGTGCTGAAGACCGCGTTGCCAGAGCCGCGGGCCCGGGCGATCACTTCACGGAACATCCGGCCATACTCCTCCGGCGTGGCATAACCGGTGGTGTCGGGGAGGTTGATGGTGGTGGCACCAGCCTCCAAAGCGGCTTCCACCACCTCGATCAAAAAGTCGATTTCCGTCCGGGAAGCGTCCTCGGGGGAGAACTCCACATGGGCAGTAAACTTCCGCGCGCGACGGACCCCTTCGGCGGCTAAGCGAAGGATTTCCTCCCGAGCCTTGCCTAGCTTGAACTCCCGGTGGATTTTGCTGGTGCCGAGGAAGACGTGGATCCGGCCCTGCTTGCCGGCGGGCTTGATGGCGGCGCCGGCGACATCGATGTCGGCAGGGACGCAGCGGGCGAGACCGCAGATCACGGGACCGCGCACGGTCTTGGCGATTTCGCGGACCGACTCGAAGTCGCCCTGGCTGGCGATGGGAAAGCCGGCTTCGATGATGTCGACCCCCAGGCGGGCCAGTTGGCGGGCCACCTCCAGCTTTTGGCGCTGGGTCATGGCTGCACCGGGGCACTGTTCGCCATCGCGCAGCGTTGTGTCGAAAATGAGGATGCGGTCGCTCATCCGTTTATCCTACCCCGAATGGGGGGGATTTGCATCCTCGGAGGAGAGGGCAGCTCGAAGTTGGGGAAGAGTCCCCTGTCTTAGTACGCGGCTTGGGCGCCTTTGAGGTTCCGGCGGCGGATCCAGGGCATCAGCGCGCGGAGGCGTTGGCCGGTCTTCTCGATGGGATGTTTTTCCCCCTGCCTGAGAAGGCGGTGATACCGCTTCATTCCCGTGCGGCTCTCCTTGATCCATTCGCGGGCGAACTTGCCGTTGCGGATTTCCTGCAAAACAGCCTGCATGGCCTTTTTGGTGCGGGCGTCAACGACGCGGGGACCGCGGGTGACATCGCCATACTTGGCGGTTTCGGAAATGGAAAAGCGCATCCCGGCGATGCCAGCCTCGTTGATGAGGTCGACAATGAGCTTCAGCTCATGGAGTACTTCGAAGTAGGCGACCTCAGGCTGATAGCCGGCCTTCACCAAGACCTCGAAGCCGGCCTGGATCAGGGCGGAGGTTCCCCCGCAAAGGACAGCTTGCTCGCCGAAGAGATCGGTTTCGGTCTCCTCCTTGAAGGTGGTCTGAAGAACTCCGGCCCGCGTGGCGCCGATGCCCCGGGCCCAGGCGAGGGCGATGGCGCGCGCGTTTCCGGTGGGATTTTGCTGCACGGCGAAAAGCGCCGGCACGCCCCGGCCTTCCTGGTATTGGCGGCGGACAATGTGCCCGGGACCTTTCGGCGCGACGAGAATCACGTCGACGTTCTTGGGCGGGCGAACGGTCTGGTAGTGGACGGCGAAGCCGTGGCTGAACAGGAGGCAATGCCCTTTTCTAAGATTCGGAGCGATGTCCTTGCCGTAAACGGAAGGAATTTTTAGATCGGGCACGGCCACGAAAATGACATCGGCTCCACGCACCGCCTCGGCGGTGGGGAGCACCTTGAATCCGTGCTTTTTTGCGACGGGAATCGATTTGCTCCCCTTGTAGAGGCCGATGGTGACCCGGATCCCGCTGTTCTTCAGGTTGAGGGCGTGGGCGTGGCCTTGGGAGCCGAAGCCGATGACGGCCACCTTCCGTTTTTTCAGTGGGCCGAGATTGGCGTCAGAGTCGTGGTAGATACGGGCGGGCATGGGGGGGTCTCCTTTGGGGGTTGTGGGAAGACTTCAGCGCCGGGGCAGGGCGATCCGGCCTGTGCGGCTGAGTTCGAGAATTCCGAACGGTTTCATCAGGGCAAGGAACTTATCGATTTTGCTCTCATCGCCGGTCACCTCGATGGCCAGGCTGGCGGACTGCACATCCACGATCTTTGCTCGGAAGATGTCACAGATCTGCATGACTTCCGGGCGGGTGGAGGAGTTGGCCTTCACCTTGATGAGGATCAGCTCCCGGTCAATCACGTCACCATCCTTAAAATCGTGGACTTCGAGGACATCCACGAGCTTTTTCAGTTGCTTCACGACCTGCTCAAGAACCTGATCGTTCCCCACGACCACAATGGTCATGCGGGAAATTTTGTCGTTCTGGGTTGGGCCGACGTTCAGGGTGTCGATGTTGAACCCGCGGCCGCTAAATAGCCCGGCGATCCGGGTGAGCACCCCGAACCGGTTCTGAACCACGACGGAAATGGTGTGACGCATAAGGGAAGATGTTGAACTGGAAAGAGTAGCGGAGAAAACGCCGCAGGGTCAAACCGAAAGACCCAATCCCTAATTGCTGCGTAGACGAGCCAACTCGGCAGATTGTTTTTCGAGAAGTTTTTGGGCCTCGGCCAGATCGGCTTCGAGTTGCCGAATGCGAAGCCTAAGGGCGGCATCGAAGGCCGGGCTTTCGGCCATCACGCTGGCGGGACGGTCGTTGTTATGATCCTCCAGCTTGATCGTCCTGCTCTTGAGCTTGTTATCCCGCCGACGCTTAATTTCCTCAAGAAACTCCGAAACGGTGTAAGTCTCCTTGGTCCGAATTTGGGTGACCAGTTCCGAGCCCCCGAGCTGGCCGCTCTGGAGGAATTCCGCAATCGTTCCCGCCGTGGTGGGGCCGTACCGCGGCCCGTCGAGCGGTTCGACCATCCAGAGCATCTCCAGCTCAGCGACCTCCGGGGCCTTTTGCCAGGGGCCTTCGTCGACCTGCACCAGATCGTCCGGCGCAATCAGCGACTGATTCGCCAAAGCCTTGAGATGATCCAGGTCCATGGGGCCCAAGACCCGCCCCGTCTGAACTTTTTGCAGCCGGAAGGCGGAGGCGGGCGAGGGCATGGGGAGCCTAGCTTGAGGGGATGAGAAGTTTCTGGCCCACCTTGAGGGCCGCGTCCTTCGAAAGTTGGTTGGCTTTGCGAACGGACTCCACCGTGAGCTTCAGGCCGTATTCTTTGTTATAGGCTTGGACGATGGAACTCAGGGTGTCGCCCTTGGCCACGGTGTGCTCGTACCCCTCGCGCGGCGCAGGTTTGGACTCGGCAGGAGTTGATTTTTCCCTGGCTTTTGTCTCTGCCAGCATTTTGGAAACTTCCTCCAACAAACTTTGCTTTTCCTTTTCCGCCTTCGCGGCGGTGCTGGCAAGGCTCTCCTTCAGGGAATTGGACTGTTGTTTGACATCCTCGAGAATCTTCTCCAAGGCGGCGATGCGCGCCTTCATCTCCTCCACGCTGGAATCCATCCGATCAACCTGGTCCGCCGCTTTGAGGATTTTGCGGCGTTCTGCTTCGGCATCTTCGGCCGCACCGGGACTGAGTTGGGCGAAAAGCGGTCCGGCAGCGAGGAAACCGAGGATCGCCATCGCCAATAACACCGTCTGCCTTCCGTAATTCCCAACATCCATGGAAGGGATTATCACTCCCGCGAGTCGGAGCCAGCAAGCTTTTCGAACTCCCTTTCCGAAAGGATGCGGATGCCAAGAGCCTTGGCTTTGTCCAGTTTGGAGCCCGCCTCCTCACCGGCCAAAAGATAGTCGGTCTTGGCGCTGACCGAGCCGGAAACCGAGCCACCGAGCGACTGGATCCTCCGCGTGAAATCCTCACGCGGGGCATGGAGAGTTCCCGTGATGACAAACTTTTTGCCCGAAAAGACCCCGCCCCGCACAGCGAGTTCCTCCTCCAAGGCGTGAAAATTACAACCGGCTTTCTTCAAGCCCCGGAGCAGCCGATGAGTGGAAGATTCCCTGAAGAAATGAAAAATCTCCTCAGCCACTTTTTGGCCGACATCCTTGACTTGCACTAGGTCCGCCACCTCCGCTTTTTCCAGTTTTTCCATGGATTGAAAGTGACGGGCCAGGGCCTCCGCCAATACGGCGCCGACCTGGGGAATGCCCAGCCCGAAGATCAGGCGCCAGAGAGGACGCCGCTTGCTGGCCTGAATGCCCTCGATCAGGTTGGTGGCTGACTTTTCCCCCATTCTTTCGAGTCCCTCCAGCGGTCCGGCGCTGAGCTCGTAAATCTCTTCCAAGTGTTGAATCAGTCCGGCATCGACAAGCTGACCGACCATCACCTCTCCCATGCCTTCGATGTCCATGGCGCCGCGGTGGGCAAAGTGCTGGAGTCGGCGCTTCAGCTGCCCCACACAATCCCGGGAAGTGCAGCGGAGAAACACCTCTTCTTTCCGGAGCGGTCCACCGCAGACGGGACATTGGGCCGGGGGACGGATGGGCTTGGACTCCTTGAGGCGTTTTTTCAGGTTCACCGCAATGACCGCCGGAATGATCTCTCCGGCTTTCTCGACGGTGACGAAATCACCCACGCGGATGTCCTTGCGGGCGATTTCCTCGAAGTTGTGCAACGTCGCGCGGGAAACGGTGGTGCCGCTAAGTTGGACTGGATCCAATTCGGCCACCGGGGTGATCACGCCCGTGCGGCCGACCTGATAGGTCACGGCATGCAGCCGGGTTTCCGCCTGCTCGGGGGCATACTTGTAGGCGATGGCCCAGCGGGGCGCCTTGTCGGTCGAGCCAAGGATCTTTTGCTGATCAAAGCGGCTTACCTTGATCACGGCTCCATCGGTGGCGAAGGGGAATCTGGCGCGATCCTTGTCGAGCTGGCGGACGGCGGCCAGCACACCGTCCGCGCCCTTGACGTGCCGGAACCATTCATGACCCGGCAGACCCCACTTCGAAATCTGTTGATGCAGATCAACCTGGGAAGTTGTCTTGGCGCCAGGGGCCTCTCCTAGTCCGTAAAAAACAACCGCGAGGGGGCGCTTCGCCACCTCGCGGGAGTCCAGCAATTTAAGGGTTCCCGCGGCAGCGTTGCGCGGATTGGCGAAAAGCGGTTCACCGGCTCTTTCCCGGGCCCGGTTCAGGGCGGCAAAGGCGGGCTCGGGAAGATAAACCTCCCCGCGGAATTCGATGACCTTGGGCAGGTCATCCACCGAAAGCGGCAAGTTGCGAATGGTCTTCAGGTTCTCGGTGATGTCGTCGCCTTTTTCGCCATCCCCGCGGGTCAGTCCTTGCACGAGACGGCCGTGTTCGTAGCGGACACTGACCGCGACCCCATCCACCTTGGGCTCGATCGCAAACTCGGCGGACTGGCCATGGAGGTTCTTGGCGACCCGGTCAAGAAACTCGCCCAACTCCTCCTCGCTGTACGTATTGTTCAGACTTTGCATGGGCACGGCGTGACGGATCGTGCGGAAGGAGTCGAGCGGCGCCCCGCCGACTTTTTTCGTGGGCGAGTTTTCGTCCATCAGGCCTGGATGGGCTTTTTCAAAATCCAGAAGCTCCCGGTAAAGCCGGTCATAGGCGGCGTCGGAAATCTCCGGCCGGGCCTCCACGTAATAAAGGCGGTCGTGGCGCCGGACCTCCTCCAGCAATTTGGCGTAGCGCTGGGCGGGGGTGGGGCTCATCTCTGGAAGCGGCGTCTCAGGCCAAGACCAACGGAAATTCCGATGATGTCGGCGATCCAATCCGGGACGCAGACCTCGCGCCCCGGCGCAAGCCGCTGCACCTGTTCATCGATGGCTCCCATCCAAGAACCGATCATTCCAAGCCATGGCGAAGGGTAGGGCAATCCCCCCAGCAAGAACCCCAGGCCCGAATAGACCCCGAGATGCAGAATCTTGTCGTTGGGCAGGGGAACGACGTGGTTGACGGCATCCACCCCGGATTTTGGGATCAAGGAGAGGCTCAGGATGGCGAGGTAGTACACCCCCGGAAGGAGGAAGTTTTTCCATCGCAGCTTTTTCATCGGGAAGGCATTTTGGGCGTGAGGTGAAGCAGGGCAACGTGAAAGAAAACGGGCCGGTGCTGGGGATCGAGGGCGGGGGAACCAAAACCCGCTGGATCCTTCTGGACGCGCGCGGCCGGCCGCTGGCCCATGGGATTGAGGGTCCGGGCAACGTATTGCAGGTGGGAAGGGATCGATTGAGAAAAATGTTCCAGCGGATTTCCCAAAATCTGCCCCGGGTTCCCGTGGCGATCGGGGGTGGCTTCGCCGGGGCGAGAGGAAAAGCGGAATTCGAAACCGTCCGATCGGCCCTGCATTCCGTCTGGCCCAAAGTGAAAAAAATTTCCGTGGGGCAGGACACGGACTCCGCCCTGTCGGCGGCGTGGGGCCAAGGGGACGGCTTTCTGGTGATCGCCGGCACCGGGAGCAACGTGGTGGCTCGGATCGCCGGGAAAAAGCAAAGCGCGGGAGGACATGGTCACCTTTTGGGAGACGCCGGCAGTGGCTACGACATCGCCCAGCGTGCCCTCCGGGCGGTTTATCGGGAGAGGGACCGGAGCGGAAAACCTCCACCCTTGGCGGCCGGTCTGCTCGCCCACGCCGGGGCGGCCGACTTGGATCGGCTACTGCGCGAAGTGTACCGCCCGCACGGCAAGGAGTGGTTCGCGGGGTTCGCACCGGTGGTGCTGCGGGCCGCCGCCCGGGGAGACCGGCTGGCCCAAATGGTGGTTCGGGAGGCTGCCGGGGAGTTGGCGGAACGGTTGGCGGAGCTCGTGGCAAGACGGCGGGTCCGGCGACCCCGTGTCGCCCTGACGGGAGGGCTTTTTGAAAGCCCTTATTATCGGAGGCAGTTTTCTCAGGCCACCGCCGAGCATCTCCCCGGAGCCCAACTCTCCCTCCTGAAAACCCCGGGGGAAGTTGGGGCCGTAAAATTGGTGGGAGCCTCAGGACTGAATTGGTCGCACCCGGCTCAGGAGAAGTTTGTGGACGTGGAGGCGTTGCCGACCGAAAGGGCCAATTCCCGGTCCCGCGGGCTGCACAAAAAGTCGGTGAGTCAGCTGGTCCGGCTGTTTGTCGGGGAGGAGGCGGAAAATTTTCGGGCTTTGCGGAAAGCGGCGCCGGAGATCGGCCGGGCTGCGGGAATCGTTTCCACGGTTTTGCAACGTGGCGGGCGCCTCTTTTATGTGGGAGCGGGCACAAGCGGCCGGTTGGGGGTTTTGGACGCAAGCGAGATGCCGCCGACTTTCCACGCCGATCCCGAGGAGGTGCAGGCGATTCTGGCCGGGGGACCGGAGGCCATTTTCCGGGCGCAGGAGGGAGCGGAGGATGATGCTGGGGCAGGAGCGCGGGCGATCATCGAACGGAGGGTGGCGAAAAGGGATGTGGTGGTGGGGCTGACGGCGAGCGGGCGGACTCCGTTTGTGCAGGGCGCTCTCCGGCAAGCCGCCAAGGGGGGGGCCAAAACGGTTTTGGTGACGGCGCATTCCCGTTGGAAGGCGGACCAAGGCGGAATCCGGCCTGATGCAGTGGTGCGGCTCGACGTCGGTCCCGAGCTGATCGCGGGTTCTACCCGGTTAAAGGCCGGCACCGTCACCAAGGTGGTCTGCAACATCCTCAGCTCCGTGGCGATGATCCGGTTGGGCCGGGTGCATGACAACCTGATGGTGAACGTGGTGCCATCGAATGCGAAGTTGCGAGCCCGGGCAACCCGCCTGGTGCGAATGCTCACCGGAGTGGATGGGGGGGCTGCAGCACTGGCCCTGCGAAAAGGAGATGGAAAAGTGATGAAGGCGGTGAGCCTCTTGAAAGGCGCAAAAGCCTAAAGGCCCCAAAAAGCGGAGATACGGCTTGCGGGCGGAAAGCGGGCAGACACGATCGCGCAGATGAAAAAACTTTTCTTCCTGGCTTGGATGGCGATCGGTTCGGGTGGATGGGCCGAGCAGGCCCAGTTGGCGGGGCTGTGGAAAAACACGGCCGTGGGGATCGGGCAGTCCGCGATCATTATTTCCCAGGAGGGGGCGACCATTCATGTGGCGGGATACGGGGTCTGGGCCGGGGGAGGCCCGGGGGTATGGCACAGCAAGGGCGCCAAGATCGAGGGGGCCCGGGTGAAAATTCCCGTCACCTACACCACTTTGCCCAAGCCAGGCTTTGATCCGAAAGTTGAATTGGAACTCGAGATTTCCTCCGATGCGAAAATCCTGGAAGGGACGTGGAAGAACAGCCTGGGTCGCAAGGGGCCGGTGAAATTTGTGAAGATCGAGGTGGAGTCGGCGCCCAAGACCACGGTGGAGCAAGCTCCGGCAGGGGAAGGGCCGACTACGGAACCAGCGACCCAGCCATAATTTTGGCTAACCGTAGGCTTTGAGCAGCGGAAAGGCGCGGCCGAGAATGGGGTCGGATTTCACTCCGAGGTGCTTTTCCAGAATCGTGGCGTAGACAGAGCGGAAATCGACGGTGAATTTGACATCGCCATCGTCGAGATCACGCGGAGCCAATGAGGGCATCTGCCCGAGAAGTCCGGCGGTCACACCGCCACCCGCCAGAAACAGGGGAGCAGCCGCGCCGTGGTCGGTGCCCCCACTGGCATTTTCCTTCACTCGCCGACCGAATTCACTGAAGGTCATGAGAGTGACCCGGCCAAGGTTGCCTTGCGCCTTGAGATCGGCGAGGAAGGCGGCCACCGCATCCCCCATTTCCCGGAGAAGTCTCTCCTGCGCATTGGCCTGGCCGGTGTGGGTGTCGTAGCCGCCTTGGGAGACATAGTAAACCCGGGTCTTCATGCCACCGGCGATCAGGCGTGAGATGAGGGCGAACTGGTTTCCCAGCCAGGAGCCCGGGTACGGAACACCGTTTTTTCCGCGCCCGGCGGCGGCGGCGATTTCCTTCTGGGTTATCTGGACGTCCATCTCGGTCCGCTCGAGAAAATCCAGGGCATTGATTTTTCCGGAGGGGCCGGCGATGTCCCCGATGGATCCGCCGGCGGGGCCTTCCTCGGCCTCCCCGTCCATCGCCATGGCCATGGAACCATCCGCCTCCGGCTCGCCGTCGGCGCCCAGCCTGCGTCGTTTGCCGCCGCCGGCCTCATAGAGGACTCCCTTGGGGGTTTTGGCCGCAAAGGCCTGTGGAGTTTGGGAACCAAGGGTGATGCCGACGGCGGCATCACATCCGGAGCAGGCGTTGTCAAAGTAACGGCCGATCCAGCCGGTGGAGGAGGATTGATTCTCATCCGTGGCCGTGGCCCAGATCTCCGTGGAACGGAAATGGGAGCGGTTGGGGTTGGGATAACCGACTCCCTGAACCACGGCGAGGGAGCCATCGGCATAGGCTTTGGCGAGAGCCGCCAGCGCAGGATGGAAACCAGCCTTTTCTTTCTGACCAAGCTTGAGCACCTGCTCCTCCCGGATGCCCAAGGTTGGGCGGGCGCGGCGATAATCGTCGTTGCCCATCGGCACCACCGTATTGAGGCCGTCGTTGCCGCCGGCCAGTTGGAGAACCACGAGAATGTTGCCGTCCTTGCCGGTCACACCCTGTACCAGCTGGCCATCCGCGGCAGCATGCAGGGAAAGCATGGTGTTCTGCAGGAAACTGGGAACCGTCCAGGAAAGGGAGCTGCCCAGCAGGCCGGTGCGGAGGAACTCTCTGCGGGTTTTCAGGCCAGGCTCTTTCATGGGGCGGCTCCTTTCATCCGAGTTGGTAGACGGGGCTTTGCACAATCGCGAGGATCGTCTGGCGCACCGCAGCGTCATTCAGGGGGATCGCTTCCCCGGTGGCTTTACGGTAACGGGCCTGCAGTTCCGGCGGAGTCGGCTCTCCGGGCAAAAGGCGGGCGCTTAGCTGCGCCACGAGTCGATCCGGGTCTTGGCGTTCGTCGGGCCCAGCGAGGGGCCCAAGAGGTGCAGGCGAGATGGCCAGCAACTCCCGGGCCTGCCGGGCGGCGGCTTTCCGTTTCTCTGCGAAATCCTTTTTCACATTGGGATCGTCCACCGCGTTCCCTTCGATCATGGGGCGGGGAACCTCAAGCAGCCCGCTTTGAATGGCCAACCGCGCCAGATCCATCTCCCCCAAGCGACGCATGCCGACGGTCCCCCCCACCAGCCAGTTTCCGTATTCGTAGCGTTTTTCAAGGCTGGCGGTGTTGATCCAGGTGATCCCGCCGTCCCAGCCCTTCACGTTCGGCGGGGCGAAAAGTTTTTGCCCAAGCTGGGAGGTCATTTCCGAGGCGAGGGCGGGAGCGGGGAGAGCCCGTCCCAGTTGCCGGCAAAGTCCGACGAGCCATTCCACCGGCGACTTCACCCGGTTGCGGGCCAGCTCGGGGTTGTAAAACTCGGGATGAGTCCACATGGCCTGAAGGAAGGGGCGGATCTGGCCTTTGTTCTCGTCCCAAGTGGCCACCAACTCCCGGTGCATGGGGGGGGAGGGGTTGCTCCCGGTATAGAACCGCCAAAGCTTGCCGGTGATCCAGCGCGAGGCGGCGGGCTGTTCCAAGGCGAGCCGGACAACATCCTCGCCGTCAAAGCCGCCACTTTTTCCGAAGATCTTCTTGGATTTGGCATCGTGCCACTTCGGATAGTTCACAAAGTAGGGCTCGGTGGTTTCCTCATCCATGGCCTCCCCGGGTTTTTTCGTCATCCGGATCGTCCAACCGGTGAAGGCGCGGGCGGACTCCTGGATATCCTTCTCGGTGTAGTTTCCCTCTCCGAGGGTAAAGAGCTCAAAGAGTTCCCGGGAGAAATTTTCGTTGGGATGTTCCGGGCGGCTTTTCGCTCCATCCAAATAGATGAGCATGGCGGGGTCGCGGGCGATCCCGAGAACCAACTCCGACCACGGACCCAGCGCCTTTTCCCGGAACATTTGGTTCTGGCGATAGAGCAGAACCGGGTTGCGGACCTTTTCCTCGCTGGTGGCGAAATGGCCATGCAGGAAAAGAACGAGTTTTTCCCGGGCGGCGGTGGCGGAGTTGGCCATCCGATCCAGCCACCAACCGCGGAGCTCGGTGAGCCTCCTTTCCTGCTCGGCCCGGACCGCGCGGTTAAGCTGGCTTGCTTTTTCTTCGCGGTCCTTGGGGGTCAGCAGAGTGAGCCGCCGGCGCAGGTAGCGCTGCTGCTCCGTGAGGCCCGGCCGCGTGATGGATTCAGGGGGATCCGCCTTGGCGAGCTCGGGCGAACCGAGCAAAAAGTCTGCCGCCTGCCAGGGTTGCATCCTGGCAAGGGCATCGACTTCCTCCGGCGTGCCACCGAAGCCTGCCCTCTGTAGCAACACCCCGGCCTTTTCCTTGTCCCAAGCCGAGGCAGGCAGGGAAGCCATGGGCATAAGGGATTAAACCATGGATTCAGAAAAAAGATGCGGTATTTTTTGCCTTCCGGTGGAGAAAAAATCCGGGCCGAGAATCCTCGGCCACGTCCACCGCTTCCGCCTGTCTTGGGGCTAGCGGTCTTTGGTGGAAAGGGACGAGCGGTCGAAGGTGGCCACGGCTTCTTTGGTGGGAGAGCCTTGGATGGTTGCGGAGGAGGCAACGGGTTTGCCGACTTTCCGCGGGGCGAAGGCGAACAGGTAAACTGCAACCAAGCCGACAAGACAAACGATGATCGTGGCTCTCAGCGCTTTTTCGGAGGGATCTCCCGGTTCCTCCCGCACAACTCGACCCGGGGAAGATGCTTTTCTTTTCGCCATCCCCACCACGATGGGGGATCGAGGGGGCTTTTCAACGCTGATTTTGTCTATTTGCTTACACCCCGTGGACACGTCCCCAGTGGACATCGAGTTGGCGGCTTAGACAAAGTTTGAGGGCACGGAGAAGGCAGGCGGATTCCAGCCTCTGGCCCCGCGTGATAATGCTTTCCAATGGCTCGTCCGGGCGAAGGCGAAGGGCGTCCTGACAAAGAATCGGTCCTTGGTCGAGGTCTGGGGTGACAAAGTGGGCGGTGACCCCGACGATCTTGACCCCCTTGTCGTAGGCTTGCCGATAGGCGGAGGCACCGGGAAAGGCGGGAAGCAGCGAGGGATGGATGTTGAGAATGCGGTTTTTCCAGTGCCAGACAAAGTCGGGCGAAAGAATCTTCATAAAACGCGCCAGAACCACCAGATCTACCCCTGCTTTTTCAAGATGCTCCTGAAGGATCTGTTCGGCCTGAACCCGGTCCCGATAGTCGATCAGACGGAAGGGCAGTCCGTGTTTCCGGGCCAACTTGCCCAGTTGGGGGTGGTTGCCGGCCACCAGCACGGGATCGGCCTTGAGCCCGCCACGTTTCCATTCCCGAAGGAGAGTCTCCAAAACATGGCTCTCTTTGGAAACCAGGAGGGCGAGTTTGCGGCGGGAGCGAGTCCCGTCGGCGATCCGCAGAGTGAGCTTCATCCGCAGGGCGTGGGCCACCTGCTCCAGACCCTGGCGAATGGACGCTTCATGAATTTTTGCGGAGGGCCAGGAGGCGAGAAGAGTCATCCGGAATTTTCCGCGCGCCACCTGCTCCTCCAAGGATTCGATGTTGGCTCCGATCCGAAAGAGATGCTGGGTCACCGCGGCAATGGCCCCGGTCCGATCCGGTCCGACCAACCCAATCGTGAGAAAAGCGCGGGATTTCACGACTTACTCCCCGCGGAAGGTGCAGGAAGCTCGCGGGGTTTCATGCAGGGTGATTTCGGAAAGTCCGGGCAATTGGGTTGTTAGCTTATCCCAAAACCATTTCGTCATCAATTCGAGGGTGGGGTTCTCCAGGCCGGGGGTTTCGTTGAGACAGGTGTGATCCATTTTGTCCACGATGGGGCGAACGACATCGGCAATTTTCGCATGGTCGTAAAACAGCCCGGTCTTTAAATCCACGGCCCCGGTCACCACCACCTCCAGCCGGAAGCTGTGACCGTGTAGCCGGCGGCACTTGTGCCCTTCCGGGAAGGAGGGCAGGTGCTGGGCTGCCTCAAAATCAAAGATTCGGCGAAGGGAAATTCGCATCTCTTTGTTCTAGGGACGGGGAGGCTTGGGGGCAACCGGCTCTGCCAACCATCGGCTCAGGAGTTTTTCGAGAAGCCCTCCCCAAAACGCCAAGCCAACGACGATCAGAACCAGCAGGGGAATGGCCCGCGCGGCCGGCATACCTTGCAGAAAAGAGGCAAAGTGAATCGCGTACGGCTGGTGGATCAGATAGATGCCGTAGGAAAAGGAGCCGGCCAAGGCGAGCCAGCCCCCGAGCCGGGGGATGGAGGCCCAGAATCCCGAGGCGCCGGCAACGACCAGGAAACAGGCGATTCCGGTCAGGAGGTCGACGGCCACGTAACCGTTGGGCACTTGGTAGGTTTTGAGGGCGAGCGGGTAGAGCAACAAACCGGCAAGAAACCCCGGACCGCGCAGAAGCCAAGATTCAAAGCGGGCGGCATTTTTGGCGTGGAGGGCGCCGAGGACCATGCCGAAGGCGAATTCCGGCATCCGGCTCAGGCCGCAGCCACCCAGCACGAACTGACCGCTCACCGGGTGGATGGAAAGCATGAAGTACCGGGCGGCAAACCCGACCAAGGTGGCCAAAACAAAAAAAGACAACCATCCGAACCGGCGCAGGGCCCAAAACAGCAGAGGGAACAGGGCGAATAGCTGGAGGATAAGGCAGAAGTACCACCAGGCGGCGTTGAGGTAGTAGAAGTTCCAGTCGATCCAAAGGAAGCGAAGCCCGCTTAGGCTCACCCAGAACCGCCAGTCAACCGGTTCGAGCCGCGCCTGAAACGGGCTGACCAAATAAACCAGATGGGCAAACCAGTACATCGGGTAGAGACGGGCGAGACGGCTCCCGATCCAGCTTCCCCAGGAAACACCCCCCTTTTGTTCTGCCCGGACGGCGGATTGGGCGAGAACGAAACCGCTGGCGACCACAAAAAGGCCGACCGCGTGAAAGCCCAACTGGGAAATCCCGATTCCCACCACCCTGCCGATGCCTTCGAGAAAAGGCAGAAGACCATTCCACGTTTCCGGTCGGCCCACCTCCCGAAAAAACTCTCCGCCGATCGGGGAGGGCGGCTTGATCCAGCAGGTAAAGGAGTGGAAATAGACCACCCACAGGATCGCCCAGCCCTTGGTCACATCGAGCCAAGTCATCCGCCCTTGCGCCATTTCGCCAAGGTAGGGAGGCGGGGTGTTTACACCAGTTCGGATCGAAGCAGGTCAAGGAGGTTGCGCATGCGCGGTTGATGCTCCGTTTCGGGAACACGGCCGTTCAGAAACAAAGCAGCCGAAAAAGCAAACTGCGGATCGGCAAAGGCGATGGAGGAGCGGGCGCCTCCATGGCCGAAGCTTTTTTCTCCCGCGAAGGTTCCGAACCCGTAGGGAACGGTCGCCGCCCCATACCGGTTGCTGTTGAGAATCATGCCCAGGCCAAAGTCCACGATGTGCCCGAAGGTGGCATCCGTTTTGCCGTGGCGTTCGGGCCGCAACATCCGATCCAAAGAGGACCGGGATAGGAGCCGTCCTTGCAGAAGGGTTTCATAAAAAAGGGCAAGGTCCGTCGCAGACCCGGTGAGTCCGGCGCCGGGTCCGGACCCACGATCCACTTCGACCCATTTCCCGGCGCGCCGCTCCTTCATGGGCACAGATTCCCCGGCAAATCGCAACCCGCCCAGTCCTGCCGTTGTCAGCACATCTTTCTCCAGAAACTGCTGCCACGGTTTTCCGCTGTGACGCTCGATCCATTGGCCGAGCAGCCACCAACCGCCGGCGGGGTCGTAGGCCGCCTGCCCGGAGTGGAGTTGAAAATCCGAGGGTTGAACCGTGGCAAAGTAAGAAAAAGTTTTCCCGGGGGGGGCGCGAAGGCTCGTCTCCGGAATCCGAAGGCCCGTCTGATGGCTGAGAATCGCGCCGAGTGTGAGGGCGCCTGCGTAGGAGCCAGCCAGTTCCGGCAGGGTCTGGGCGATCGGTTGTTCCCAAAAATGTGGGGCCGATTCCAGGATCCGGAGGACACCGACCGCGGTGACGGGTTTCCCTGCCGAATACCAGGGTACGGGTGAAGTCGGGTCGGGAACGTCGCCCCCGGAAAAACTTTCGAGGCCGGCACGGAACCGGACGGCGAGGGTGTAGCCGGTCCAGCGGTTTTCCCCGACTCCCTGCTCGAGGAGGGCGCGGGTGCGGACGAGATCAGGCATCCGGTTCCCGAGGGGTGCCTCGGGGTTCGTGGCGCAGGGCGACGTGGGTGACCCCGGGAAATTTTTTGCGGAGAGCCTCGGTGACCTGGTTTTCAATCTCGTAGACCTGGCGGGTGGTCAGCTGCTCTTCCACCTGGATGTGCAGGTCAATGTGAATGTCGTTGGTCATGCCATGGGAGCGGATGGCGTGGGCTCCGCGGACTCCTTCCACGCCTTCCGCCACGGTCCGGATCTGGTCGGGATCCAGCCGGATGGCATCCGAAACAACCTTTACCCCTTCGAGAAGAATTTCATAAATTGCGCGGGCGAGCAGGATGACAATGCCGATGGCGAAGAGGGGATCGAGCCATGGCAGGCCGAACTGGCTGCCGACCACGGCGGCAATCGCCAGAATGGAGGAAAAGACGTCGGTGCGGGTGTGGGCGGCATCGGCCAGTAACAGGGGGCTGGAGACTTCGAGGCCGGCTTTCCGTTCCCAGCGGGAAAGGATGAGACAAGCCATGACTCCCACACCAAGAAGGGCAACCCCCCAACCGCTGAATTCGGGGGCGGGGGAATGGTGAAGGAGTCGGTTCACCGCGGAGCCGAGGATTTCCCACGCGCTCAGAAAGAGCAGGCCGGCCACGATGATGGTGGTGAGGATCTCGAATTTTCTATGGCCGTAAGGGTGGTTGGCATCGGGAGGGCGGGCGGCGGCGGTGATGCCGATCAGGGCGATGACGCTGGCCCCGCCATCAAGCAGGGAGTGCACGGCGTCGGAAAGAACGCTGAGGCTGCCAAGCTGCCAGCCAATCGCAAATTTTAGACCGGCCAAAACCGCGTTGACGGCCAAGGCGGTGAGAAGAACCCGCCGGATCCGGCCGGCCCGGGCGGCTTCGCTCACGGGCGGCGGTCGGCGATGCCTCCGGCGCGGGGAGCCAGATAGGCGGCAAGGCCGGCAAAGAGGGGCCCGGGGTGGAATCCGAGAATCTCCTCCGCCGGCCGGGAATCGCCGTATTGCCCCTCTTCCAGCATGCTGACTTGGTCGGTGGTGAGAGGAGGGTTGGGGAGGATTCGTTCCGCCACGGCCGCGGCGATGCGGCAAAGCGGCAGCGGAACCGGATGAAGGACGGGCTTGGAGGCGGTGAGAAGAAGCCAAGGAACCATGCCAAGAAAAACGTCCGGCGGCTGCTCCACCCAGGTGGGCCGAAGCCCCATGGCACGGGCGATTTCCAGGGAAAGATTTTTGAGTGAGATGGACGGCCCGGCCAGGTCGAAGCTCTGGCCGAGGGCGCGATCCTTTCCCAAGGAGCGAACCACGGCCTCGGCAACCTCGCCGACGGAAGCCGGACAAAGGTTCACCGAGTCTCCTCCGGGAATGCCGAGAAATCCCCCGGTCAACCAAGAGAGGGGGGGACGCATCCAGGCGGCGAGGAAGTTGGTGAACTGGTCGCCGGGTCCGTACACCAAGGATGGGCGAAGGATGGTGGCGGCCAACCCGCTTTGGCGGACGATCTCCTCCCCGGCCCATTTGCTGCGGTGATAGAGGGAGGAGGCGGCGGAACGGGTGCCGAGGGCAGACAGAAAAATGAACCGGGGAATGCGCGCCCGGTGGGCGGCGGCCACGGTCTCGGCGACGGCGTGCCGATGGATGCGGTCAAAGGTGGCCTCGCCCTTTTCCCGGATGATACCGACGCAGTGAATGACGGCTTGGGCTCCCTCCATCGCCTCGCGGAGGGAAATGGACCGGCAGACATCGGCCGGGAAAAAGGAAACCCCGGCGGGAAGGGTTTCGGTGGGACTGTTTCGGGCCACGGCCCGGACAGGAATCCCTTGGGCGGCGAGGCGGCGGCAAATTTCCCGGCCGACAAACCCGGTTCCGCCTGTTACCACGATCATATGGCCGGACCTTGGGAAGAGATTGTCATTGGCACACGGAGCCATACCGAATTTGTGCCTCTGACACAATCATTGGAGGAGGCCGCCGCCCGACGCGGTTGGCGGGACGGCTTGCTCCATGTTTTTGTTCCCCACACGACCGCGGCTGTGACGATCCAGGAAGGGGCGGATCCGGATGTGCGGAGGGATCTGGCGGCGGCCCTGGAGCGGACGGTGCCATGGGAAAGCCGGGAGTACCGGCACGGGGAAGGAAACTCCGCTGCCCACGTGAAGGCCTCGATGTTGGGGAACCATCTGGCCTGGCCGATGGAAAAGGGGCGGTTCAAATTCGGAACCTGGCAGACCATTTACTTCGCGGAGTTTGACGGGCCGCGCACCCGGAAAGTGTGGCTGGGATTTCAATCGACGGGTTAAGGATTGGCGCGGGGCGACAAATCGGCCTTACCGGGAGCTGGGTTGATCCAAAAGTTCATGGATGGCGGCGGCGGGGAAGAGGCGGCCGGGGCATTCGGTCGGACGGGTGTTAATTTCCCGGTGCAGGCGGAATTTCAAATTCCGGCCGGGCATCATGAGGCGGAGATATTTTACCAGCTCGATGAGTGCGGCGGTTTGACGCGGGCCGAGCCGGTTGTGGCTGAAATCTCCCACCAGACAGATCCCGATCGCGATCTCGTTCAGGCTTTCGCTGGCCAGATGTCCGCCCTGAAGTTGCTTCAGCCAACGGCGACCCACCTCGATCTGGCCGTCACCGGAGTCCGTTCCATTGCCGATGACGAAATGGTACGCCAGCCCGTTTTCCATGCCCCGCTCGTGGGAATGGTAGTAATCAAATACCTTGGCGCTGCCGCCGCTGGTCCCGCTGTGGTGAACTACGATATATTCCCACTCCCGCAGCTCTCCCTTCGGCGAATCCATTTGGCTGCGGGCGGGCCCCACGAATTTCCAATCCGGAGCCGCCGGTTTTTTGGCGGGGGCTGGTGTGGGTGGACCCACCTTGGGGATGGAAGGGGTAACGTTGGGCGCCGAGACCGGGGCCACCCTCAGTCTGTCACCGGGGCGGATGGGATCGGTGCCCAACTTGTTCCATTTGCGCAAATCCTCCACGGACACCTTATTTTCGCGGGCAATTTTGGTGAGCGTGTCCCCTTTCACCACTTTGACCCAATCCTTCTTTGCCGTGGGAGGAGAAGCGGAAGTAGAGGAGGTGGTGGGGGGAGAGGGGGCTTTCGCCATTGGCAAGCGGAGTCGGTCCCCGGCGTGAATGCGAGAGGGGTTCAATCCCGGGTTGGCTTGAAGGAGCTGTTCGGGGGTGAGGTCGTATTTTTGGGCGATCCCGTAAACGGTTTCACCCTTTTGGACGGTATGAATCGAGGGCGTTTGGGCGGGGAGCACCGCCAACCCCAGCCAGAGTGCCAGGCCCAAGCACCACAAGTTCCGCATCGAGAAGTTCAGCTGCGGGGTGCGCGGAGGGCGCGCACGAGATCCCGCTCCTGCGGTTTCAACCGGTCCCAGTTGATGCTGAGTGCGAGGCTCCGGGCCTCCTCTTCCCGACCATTGGCGGCCAGCACCGCGGCCCGCACCGCCTGCCAGCCCGGCAGCGCCGTGGACCAGTTCAGCTTCATCGGTTCATAGACAGCCAGGGCATCCGCCGGCTTATTTTTGCGGAGGAGGGCGAGGGCCAGGGTGGTGCGGTAGGCATCACGGTCGGGAAGGGCCGTCACCAACTCTTGGGCCGTGTGCAGGGATTCCTCCACCTTTTCGTTAAAAAGGAGATTCAGGTAGGCGAGGTCGTTTTTTGGGGCGGGATCCTGGGGTAGTTGCCGGACGAGGTCCGCCATGATGTCGCGCAACTGCCGGACATCGGCACGCTTTTCCGCCACGCGGATAAGACCGAGGTAGCCGGGGACGGCAACGGAGGGAAACTTGAGCATGGAGCGATAGGCTTCGACGGCCATGTCCAAGTTACCGGATCTTTCCGCAAAGTTGGCGAGGAACTCCATCTTTTGGGGATTTCCCGCGGCCTTGGCCAACGCCTGCTTCCAGCGGACATCCGCCATGGAAGTTTCCCGCATTTCTTGGGCCACCCGGGCCTGGAACACCTCGATGAAGAAGGGATCGAGCGAATCCTTTTGCGCCGAGGCCAGAACCAGTTCCTCCCGAATCGCGGTCCAGCGTTGCAGGCGGGCCAAGGCATCCAGCCGCAAAAGAAAAAGCCGCCCCTTGCGGACGACCGGCAGATCC
The DNA here is from genome assembly GCA_010025475.1 of Verrucomicrobiota bacterium. GTDB lineage: Bacteria > Verrucomicrobiota > Verrucomicrobiia > Methylacidiphilales > Verrucolacustridaceae > Verrucolacustris. The sequence goes on along the minus strand of RGTE01000001.1, from coordinate 9,348 downwards.
AGGACCCCCGCCGGCTCCCCATAACGAAGCAGGAATTCCGCCAGCGCCACGCGTTCGTCCTCGGTCCCTCCGGTGTACAATTTTTTCACTTCCTGCAAAACGGCGCCCCGCCAGTCCGGATGAATCTCCAGAATCAGGGATTTTGCCAACAGCCGATCCCCGGCCGGTGCCTTTGGGTCCGCTTCCAGGAGTTGGGCCAGCTCGGCGGTTTCCTTTTCCGTCCGGTCCGACGCGGCGGCAAGCAGCCGGCAGGCATCCCGGGCCTCGGGCGTCTTGGTTTTGGCCAGGCGCAAAAGGTCGGCCCGGGCCGCGGCCCGCTCCGCCGGGTCGGAGGATTCCAGGCGACCCCGGGCTCCCAACCACGAGGCTTTCGCCTCCTGCCCTTTTTTGGCGGTGGCGGCGGATTCGGCCTCCAGTTGACGGGCTTTTTCCGGTTCTCCCCGCAGGCGCAGAAGATCCGCGGCCACCACCGCCACCTCGGGATCACTTCTCCCCGACAGGCCGATCTTTTTGAGAAACTCGTCCGCTAAATCCAGACGGCCGGCGCGGATCGCGGTGCGCAGATAAGCGGCCCGATCGGTCCCGGTCGAAGCCCCGTTCTCGGCCAAGGTCCGGCGATACGCCAGGGTTTCCGCCGAGCCCGAACCCTCGTACATTTCCGCCAACATCCGCAACGCGCGAACATTGCCGGGGTAGAGGCCGTAAGCGGCCCGTGCGGCTTGAAAAGCTTCGACCAGCGCGCCCTGTTGGACGGACTTTTCCGCGTGATCCATCAGCCGGTCGGCGCGCCACCGTTTCATCGCGCGGTAGGCGGGCAGGGTAGCCAGACCGGAGATCACCAACACCACCAGGAGAAGAAAGCCGAGGGCCAACCGCCCTTTCAGGCGGGCACTTCTCGCTTCCTGGTCCCTCATGCCCATGGATCCAGCGTAGCCCCCTCTTTCGATGTTCCCAAGCTCCGGCGGGGACTTGGCGGGGAAAAGTCCCGGCGCTACAAAGGGATCCTTCGGCAGTGTAGCTCAGCCTGGTAGAGCAAGGGACTCATAAGCCTTGGGTCGGGGGTTCAAATCCCTCCACTGCCATGAGTCGAGGTCCAAATTTCGTTTCACCGATTCGGATGGTTCGTGAACGCGGACGTTTACGTTGATGTGGATTCCAGAGATGTGCCGTTTTGTGAGGGCTCGATTGGGAAGGGCCGGGGCGCTAGAAGGAATCCATGTTTTCCACGATCTTGCTGGTGCTGTTCGGGGCAGGCATGGCCGGAGGATGGGCCGCCCTGCTTCTCAAGCGGCAGGCGGGTCATACTTCCTGGCTCTGCTTGGGAGGAACCTTTGCCGGCGGCGCTTTTCTGGCCTCGGCTTTTTTCGAGCTGATCCCCGAGGCGGTTTGTGACCTTGGTTGGCTCAAGGCTTCCTGGTGGGGTGGGGGGGTGGTCCTCGCGCTGGCTTGGTTGGATCGTCGCGCCCATCACGCCCACGCGGAAATTCATGGGCATCATCCCCATGGCGGCTCCGCATCCTCGGCAAACGTGCTTGGAGCCATGCTGGGGCTTCATTCGTTGCTGGAGGGATTGGCCCTTGGCTCCATCCAGGTCACTCCCGTCCAGCAGGCACTCGCCGTCGCCATTCTCCTGCACAAGGCCACCGACACGTTTGCTTTGGCCGTGACCATGGGCCGGCAGGGCGCTTCCACCGGTGCCATGCTGGCGGTAACGGTTTTCCTGAGCCTCGCGACTCCCTTCGGGGCGTGGCTGGCCTCCCGGGCGGATCTTTCGGGCACCCATCATTGGCACGGGGTGCTTTCCGCGGCGACCGCCGGCACGTTTCTGTATCTGGCTTATTCAGACCTGTTGATTCCGGAGCTCAGGGAAAAAGAGGGAAGACTCTGGAAAATCGTGGCGGCGCTCGGGGGTTTTCTCCTGATCGCTGCGGTGGTGCGCGGCCACGCCCACTGACTTCCGGGCTTGGCGCGGTTCCCCCAAGGGGCCGCTCCGTTTCCTTATTTGCCCGAGAACAGTTTCCGGATGACTTCCTCAACGGGGACGGATTCGATACGGATATCCTCCAGTCCGGGCAGATCCAGGGCCCGGCGGCTGATCTCGGTGACCCGACCCGGTTCCACCCGGAGACGAACCCCGGCTTCATCGCGGCTGAGAATTTCCCCCCACTCCGGCCCGTGGAGTTTGGGGGCCCGGCCGGAAAATCGAAGTTCGATCTGCTTGTGGTTGGAAAACCCCTTCACCACCGCGGCCAGTGAGCCGTCGTGGATGATCCGGCCCCGGTCGATGATCACCACGCGGCGGCAAAGGGCCTCGATGTCCTGTAAATAGTGGCTGGTCAGGATGGTGGTGATTTTTTTTTCAGCCACGACGCCGCGGAGGAAATCCCGGATCCGGTGCTGGGAAACGATGTCCAGACCAAGGGTGGGTTCGTCGAGGAAAAGCACCTTGGGCTGGTGCAGCAAAGCGGCAATCAGCTCCATCTTCATGCGCTCGCCCAAGGAAAGTTCGCGGACGGGTTTGTCCAGCAACCCTCCGACCTCCAATAAGGAGGATAATTCGTCGACCGTTTTCCATGCCGTGGCCCGGTCGATCCCGTAGATGGCGCGGTTCAGTTCGAAGCTCTCCCGGGCGGGGAGATCCCAGGTGAGTTGATTTTTTTGCCCGAGCAGCAGGGAGATCTGGCGGCGGAACTCCGGCTCCCTTTCCCATGGGGTAAACCCCAGCACCCGGGCGGAACCCCCGCTGGGATGAAGAAGGCCGGAAAGCATTTTGAGCGTGGTGGTCTTGCCTGCGCCGTTGGGGCCCAGAAAGCCAACCAGTTCTCCCGGGCCGATTTCCAAGTCGATGCCGTCGACTGCCGCGACTTCGCGGTAACGGCGCGAGAAAAGCCCGCGCAGGGCCCCGAAGAGTCCGGGCGGTTTTTCAAAGACGCGGTACACCCGGCGCAGACCGCGGGCGGCAATCACCGGCTCCATGCTAGGTGAGTATCGCGGCCACTTCATCGGCCCGGAGCCGGCCGCGGGCGGTAAGATGGAACCGTCCCTCCTCGCGTCGCGCCCAGCCCTTGCGAACGAGCAGTTCCAACCACTCCTCGCGCCCTGCCAAGCCGTGTTCCGCGAGGCCCCCCCGCGTGCGTAACCCGAGCAGGATCCTTTCCGTGCGCATCTGTTCCGCGGTGCGCGTCTCTTCTTCCTGGTGTCGGGGGCCGGAGCCGAGCAGCCAGCTGCGGGCGTAGGCCCCGGTATCACGCAGGTTGCGCCAGCGCCGGCCGCCCACGGTGGATACGGCGCCCGGACCAAAGCCGAGATAATCTTCGCCGGACCAAATCGCCTGATGGTGCCTGCATTCGTGGCCGGGGCGGGCAAAGTTGGAAACTTCATAATTTTGGTAACCTCTCGCCTCAAGCAAGCGGCAGGTGAGCAGGAAAAGAACCGCCTCGCGGTCTTCATCGGGACTCCAATCCCCGCGCGCGATACGTTGTGCCAGGTCCGTGCCCTCTTCGGGGGTGATGGCGTAGGCGGAAAGGCTGTCGGGCTCCAACGCACAGGCTTCCGCCAGGGTTTCCTGCCATTCGGCCGGCCCTTGGTCTGGCAGGCCATAGATGAGATCCAGATTCAGGCTGCGGATGCCGGCCACACGTGCGCTTTGCACGGCCTGGCGGATGGCGGCGCGGTCATGCTTCCGGCCCAGCCACGCCAGATCGGAAGGGCGAAAAGCCTGCACCCCGAGGCTGATTCGGGTGACGCCGGCTTTGGCAAGTTGGCGGGCCTTGGTTTCGCCAAAACCGTCCGGATTGGCCTCCACGCTCCACTCTTCCGCCCTGCCCCAAGGGGCCACGGCGAGAAGCTGTTCCATCAGCGCGGGAGAGAGGGCGGTCGGTGTGCCTCCGCCGAAAAAGACGCGCCGTGGACGGATTTCAAATTCTTCATGTGCCGCGACCCATTCGGCCTGCAGGCCGGCAAGGAAATCGCGCATGCGGTTGCCGGCCAACCGCTCCTTCGGAAAATCGCAGTACGGGCAGAGATGTGTGCAGAAGGGCACATGGACATAAAGGTTTTCAACGGTCGTCTTCACGAATCAGGAAAACAGGTCGGCCTGCTTGGGTTTGCGGGCCGCGAGCCGGGCTTCGGCCTCGCGGGTGAAACGCTTGAACTCCAGCCGGCGGAAGAGCTCCACCTGTTTCTCAAGATCCGGGCAGAGGCCGAGCTGGGGAATCGGCACAGGCAGGGGCAGGGAGCTCCGCAACTCGACCATTTTCCGGTTTCGCCGGACAACCTCGGCCGAATCCTTGAGAATCGGCCGAAATCTCTCGGGTTTGATTTTTTCGGCGGCAGCGAGCACGCCCTCGGCCGTCTGGTATTCACCGATCCATTTGGCGGCGGTTTTGGGGCCAACGCCGGCGATGCCCGGGAAGTTGTCCGAGGCGTCGCCGGTGAGAGCGAGCAGTTCCGGCACCCGGTCCGGAGGCACGCCCCACTTGGCCTCAACCTCGGCCGCCCCGAGCAGCTCGAAGCCTTCGGATTTGGGTTGGTAGATTTTCACCCCGCGGGCGGCCAGCACCATCAGGTCCTTGTCGTTGGTGGCGACGATGCATGGGTTGCCATCGGCGGCTCGGCAGTAGGAGGCAATGACATCATCGGCCTCCTCGCCCTCGATGGAAATGGTCTTCCAGCCCAGGGCCTGCGCGACTTCGTAGAGCAGGGGAATCTGTTTTTCCAATGCCTCGGGAGTTTCCTTGCGGTTGGCCTTGTATTCGGGGTGGGTGTCCAGCCGTTCCTGCGGAACACCACCGTCGAAAATGACCGCCCCGCGGGTTGGTTTGAGATCCTCAGCCATCCGAAGAAGGGCGGAGGTGAAGCCAAAAGCGGCGTTGGTGGGCTCGCCTTTGGAGTTGGTGAGGTGGGCAATGGCGTAAAAGGAGCGGTAGGCGTAGTAATGACCGTCGACGAGGACCAGGCTCATGGCTTGGCGGACAGAGCCTTGGGCGCGGGAGTCAGCCTCCATTCCATGCGGGGTCCTTTCGCCACTTCGGCGACAACCCGCAGCCTCGAACCATCTCCCTTCAGGGAGCGCTCGGCCGCAGCGGAGAGCCGCTTGGTCCGTTCTTGGGCGGTCTCCAAGGCATCCGGTCCCGGTTCAGCACGACCGCGTAATTCCATGGTCATGTCGGGATCGGCCTCCGCAAGGGTGTGGGCCAGGGAGCCGAAAACGGCGAAGCCCTCGTTGCCGTTGGGAAGGCTGGCCCCGGGGAGAATGCGGACCGTTCCGTCAGCTTTTTGGACGGCCGCCCAAGCCGGCAGCTTGAGGGCATTGATTTTTTCGAAGAGGGCGGCGGTTTCGGGCAGGGAATCCGCCTTCTTTTTTTCTCCCGGGCCGGCCATTTCCCTTTTTTTCTCCTCCTGACGCTGGGCGAGTTGGTCGATTTTTTTTCGGGCGGCTTCCAGCTCCGTGCGGCGTTGCAAATACGCCGTGCGGATCTGGTCCGTGGAGGCCGAGAGGGTCTTGAGCCGGTGCATGGCCTGGCGCAGGTCTTCCCGCGATTCGGCCAGGTCGGTGGCAAGCTGGCGTTCCCGCATGATCCAACCGGCGGCCAGGAGAGCGGCCAGGCCCAACGTGATCAGGGCCACCCAGCGATCGCGGGTGGGTCCGGAGGTCGGGCGTGACTCAAACTCCATCCGAGCAGGGTAAGGTTCAGGGTGGTTTATCTCAAGCTGTCCCGAACCTTGCTTCCGGTCTTCTTCCACCCACAATGGATGTTTCCATGGCACGGATTCTGGTTTTGACGGCTTTGGCGTTCGCGATCAGCGGATGGGCGGCGGAAGAAAAGCCGATGCTCTTTTCCCCGGTCTCCGAGGAGCCGGAGTGGCGGTTGCTGGATTCGGGTCAGGGGCGGTTCACCCGGCAGGAGTTTGAAAATCGACTGGGAAAAATCTTCGATCCGACCGGAGCCATGCAGCCGTACCTGCTTTTTGACGATGGCGGGGTGACTTTGTTCCGGGATAAGGCACGGACCCGCCCTTTGTATCGATTAACTTTTGTCCCGGAGGGTGGTGCCGGGGAGGTCAACCCCCCGCTGTTGGGCGGCGGGGATCCGGCCCGGCCTTTGGCGGGAAAGGTGATCTGCCTGGATCCCGGCCATATCGGGGGGGATTGGGCCGATATCGAGGAGCGGACGTTTCGGATCGGGAACGACGCACCAGTTGTGGAAGGAGAGCTAAATCTGCGAACTTCGCGGCGGTTGGCCCAAACCTTGGAGGCGTCCGGCGCAAAGGTGGTGTGGACGCATGACGGTTTCGAGCCGACCACGACGCTCCGCCCGGCGGACTTGTATCCCGAAGCCATTTCTTACCTCCTGCAGGGCTCCTTGGGGGCCCGGCTGCCCAAATATTCGGCCAACCGGTTGATCCGTTGGAACGCGGAGTTGCTTTTTTACCGCTCTGCGGAGATTCAGGCACGGGCCCGGCGGGTTAACGAGGAGCTGCGGCCGGATCTTACCCTTTGCATCCATTACAACGCCGCCCCATGGCCGGGCGGACGAGTGCGGTTGACCTCCGCCAACGGACTGGTGGTGTTTGCCCATGGCTCCTACACCGCAGAGGAGTTGGCCTTTGATGATCAAAAATTCCACCTTTTGAGAAAACTTCTCGAAAATTCCACTCCGGTGGAGCTGGGGGTGGGGCAGGCCATCGGCGAGCAGTTCCAGAAGCAGTGGGGATTTCGCCCGGAAAATTATGAGGGATCAGGTTACTCCCATGCGAGCGGGGCCGGACCTTATGTCTGGTACCGGAACTTGATTGCCAACCGGATGTTTGACGGTCCGGTCGTCTTTGTGGAGGGGCCGTACATGAATGACCGCAACATTTATCCTTGGATCCAGGCGGGGGAGTACGAGGGGGTTCGGGTCTTTGCCGGCAAAAGCCGGGGCAACCTGTTCCGCGAATATGCCAACCAGGTGGCGGCCGGGGTGATCGACTATTTCCGGCGGCAGGCGGAATCCTCGGCGACATTCACAAATTATTCGCCTTAACCCGGCTCCTTCCCTTGTCAGTTTCAGGAGGGCTGTCAGAAAAGATCTTATGAAACGCCTTTCCCTCGTTCTCTTTGCCCTGACTTTACCCAGCTTCAGTTGGGCCGACCTTCGGCTTCCGCCCAAGCCGACGATGTTTGAAAAACTCGGCCGTGGCATCGCCAACGTGACTTTGGCGGCCTCGGAGCTTTTGGATTCGAACTATCAGTTGCTGCAGGAAAAAGGGCCCACCTACGCCTACACCGTGGGCATTGCCCAAGGGGTTTCCCGCGTCATCATGGACACGGGTGTCGGAGCGATTGAAATCGGCACCTTTTTCATCCCCACCAAGTCGATGAAAATGCCGGCTCACGACACCGGGCAGGTGGAGCCGGTTCCCCCCGCCGACCTGAAAGACAACTGGTACTGAAGCGCCCGGTCTCGGCCGTTTCCGGGCCCATCGAACTCACCATCGCCGAGATCGCCTACGGGGGCGATGGGGTGGCCCGTCATGACGGCCAGGTGATTTTTGTCCGTTTCACGGCCCCGGGCGAAAAAATCCGGGCCGTTCTGACGGAGCGGCACAAGACCTTTGCCCGCGCCGAACTTCTCGAGGTTCTGGAGCCGTCGCCGGATCGAATCGCCCCTCCCTGTCCGCTGTTCGGGCGGTGCGGCGGTTGCGCGACCCAACACATTGCTTATCCGGCTGAAACGCGGATCAAGGCGGCCCAGATTGAAAGTGCTCTCCGGCGGATCGGGAAAGTTGCCGATCCGGTGATCCGGCCGATCCTGACCGGCCCGGATTATGGTTATCGCAACCGGATCACCATCCACAATCGGGAGGGAAAGATGGGATTCCTTGAAACGGATGGCCGGACGCTGGTGGATGTTCCCCGTTGCCTGCTGGCGGCGGACGATGTGAATGAGAAATTGGCGCACCTTCGTTCCCGCCCGCGTCCCCGTCCTCATTATTCCGTGCGGGCGGACGAGGTGAGGGGGGAGGCGTTTTACCAGTCCAATCGTCCTTTGGCGGGACCCCTGAAAAAACTGATCCTCGAGGCGGTGCCCGCTCAAGCCAAGACGGTGTTGGAGGGGTATGCCGGCACCGGATTTTTTTCCAGCCCGTTGGCGGTCGCCGGTAAAAGGGTGATCGCGATCGAATCCCATCCGGCGGCGGTCGAGGTTTTTCGCAAGGAGGCGGGGAAAGCCGAATTGGTGGAAGGCCGTTTTGAGGATGAGTTTGAAAACGTCCTGGCTCGGCTGGGTGCAGGACCGGCGGTTTGTCTGATCAATCCCCCGCGGGGCGGATTGAGTCCGGATGCCCGGAAGCTCCTGGCCCAACCGCGCCCCTTCCTTGGGATCCTTTATCTCTCCTGCGACCCTCCTGCGCTGGCACGGGACGTGGCCGCGTTGGGGGCATCCTGGAAACCGGAGTGGTTTCAGCCGGTGGATCTTTTTCCGAGGACGGCCCATGTGGAGTGTCTGGCCTGGCTCTCTTCCCGTTTGTCCCCAGATGGTTCACGGGCTGCCGGCACTGGACGTTGACCGGTTCGTTTCGGGAAATCAGCCTTATAAGGATGAGATGGTTTTTGTTGTTGGCGTTGGCGGCTCTTTTGCCTTCCTCGTCCAAGGCTTTGCCGCCAGCCGATTACTTTGACACGGACCAAACGATGTACTCTTTCGCCGATCTCTGGGTGGTGCGGCCTCTCGATGTGGCGGTCATCCCCATCACCAGCCTGACTTGGGTGGCTAGTCTGCCTCTGACCTCCATTTCCGATTCGGCCGATCGGTCCTACGGAGTGCTCGTTCGTGATCCTGCCGAGTATTTGGTCAAGCGGCCCTTGGGATCCTTTTTTGACTGGGAAAATCGGGACCAGACCAAGCCGGTGGTGATCAAGTTCAGCGGGAGTTATACGTTGGCGGAGTTAAGCCCGGCCCAGGAGACGCGTTACCGAGATGCCTTGAAAAGTCATGAAGAAAGATTGCGGGCCATTGAAAACGAGTCTGGTTTGTCCGAGTCTGACCGGGCGCGGTTGGTCGCCGGCGAGGAAAAACGCTGGGAAGATCTCATTCGCAGATTGCTGTCGTTGTGACCAACTAGGATAAAGCGGGCTTCGGAAGCCTGCTTCAGCTCAACCAAGTGTCCCGGTGGACGCCGGACCTAGCGGCCCTCGAGGTGGTCCAGTCTTGCGCGCAGATCGGCGATTTCTGCGCGGAGCTGCTGGAGTGTTTCGGTGAGCGCCTCTGCCAACCGGTGGTCTGAGCCAGGGCGGGGCGGTTGGCTCACTGCCGTGGGGATGGCTCCGGAAGATTGCAACCAGCCTTGAGCTGCCTGTTCGAG